>JANPOX010000667.1:0-5091 GCA_031428235.1 Bacteroidia bacterium
AAAAAGGGAAGAAGCTTTGGATCATGTATTATTACACGGCCCTCCCGGTTTAGGTAAAACAACCTTGGCGCATATTATTTCAAACGATTTGGGTGTTAATTTAAGAGTTACCAGTGGACCTGTATTGGATAAACCAGGTGATTTAGCAGGGCTTTTAACTAATTTAGAACCTTTTGATGTTTTATTTATAGATGAGATTCATCGTTTAAGCCCTATTGTAGAAGAGTATTTATATTCTGCTATGGAAGATTATAAAATCGATATTATGATTGATAGTGGGCCAAATGCAAGAACGGTTCAAATTAAGTTAAACCCCTTTACTTTAGTAGGCGCAACCACGCGAAGCGGTTTACTCACCGCGCCTTTAAGAGCACGATTTGGTATTACTGCACGTTTAAATTATTATGACAGTAAAGTATTAACCGGAATTGTACAGCGCAGTTCGGCTATTTTAGGAGTTGAAATTGCAGACGAAGCCGCTTATGAAATTGCCCGCAGAAGCCGTGGAACACCAAGGATAGCAAATGCATTATTAAGACGTGTGAGAGATTTTGCCCAAATAAAAGGAGATGGTACCATTACGATTGATATTGCCACTTATGGATTAAAAGCTTTGAACGTTGATAAGAATGGCTTGGATGAAATGGATATCCGAATATTATCTGCCATCATCGATAAATTTAAAGGCGGCCCAGTAGGTATTACTACCATCAGTACAGCTGTTGGTGAAGAATCAGGAACAATCGAGGAAGTATATGAACCATTCCTTATTCAGGAAGGTTATTTGGCAAGAACACCAAGAGGCCGTGAAGCAACCGAGAAAGCATACAAGCATTTAGGGAAATCGCATAGAGGTAGATTGGGTGGCTTATTTGAAGATTAGTCTTTCTGCTCTTTTTTAATAAAATATTTATCAATAAACCGTTTACTGTAAACTAAGGGCAATCCCAATTCCAAAACATTTTCTTTTGTTTTTATTTCTGGAGTAAGATTATGATAATCTGCATAATATATCTTCAACAAAATCATGAAATACGAAATTAATAATGGCCCAAAAATGAGACCGGTTATTCCCAAATATTCCAATCCTAAAATAATACCTAACACCGTAACAACAGGATGAACATCGGCCATTCTTTTGGCCAGTAAAAAACGGATTACATTATCCATACTTCCCATAATAACAACGCTCCATGCTACAACTATAAATCCCTGCATGGTATGGCCGGTTATAAACAAATAAATACAAACAGGCAACCAAATAATACCAGTTCCAACAATAGGAATAATAGAAGCAAAACCAGTTAAAATAGCCCAAAAACCAGCTTCAGGAACTCCAGTCATTAAATAAATAAAGTAGGCAAAAAAGCCCTGAACCACCGCAATAAGCGGAATACCTATCGCGTTACTGAATGTTTGTGCTTTGAGTTCTTCCCCAAACATTTTGATTTTACTTTTTTTAAATGGAAGTGACAATATTATAGAAGCTTCCATTCGGTTAAAATTGATCAGCATAAAATATAAAAAGAAATAAAGCATCACAATAGAAGAGAAAAAAGCGAGTCCCTGGTTCAATGCTCCTGAAAATACTTTTGTACTTTCTGCTTTTACCATATCGATATTTTTAACAGTCATTATTTTAATACCATACTTGTGCTGTAAAGTAGAATCCATTTGATGCACATAAGGCATTAAAACCTCAGGATTGGAAGCTACCGGAATTACTTTATTATACACCATAGAAACAAAAAAGGTGATTGGCAATAAAATAATAAAAAAAGATACAAGGTTAATTAAAATAGCAGCATAACTTTTTTTCCACTTTTTTTCATTCACTAATTTATGCATCCATCCTTTAAATAAAACATAAAATATCACGCTACCCAAAAAAGCTGTAAAGTATTCTTTTAATGAGAACAAAAGCAATAAGCCAAATAAAATAATAATGATTGTAAAAATGCTCTTATTAAAATTAAATACCGGTTTTGTTTCTTCCATAACGTATAAGCAGTGTGTAATAGTATATTTAAAAAATTTTGAGTAAATTAGTATAAATTTTTAACAACACAAAATTATGGGTGATAAATCAAAAATTATGGGGGCCTTGGTTCTAGGTGCCATTGCAGGTGCGGCTATTGTTAAATTACTTGACACTGAAAAAGGAAAAGAATTTATAGAAAGTGCAAAAGAAAAAGCACAATCTACTGCCGATAATATAAAAGCCCGAATAAACAGCCTTGAATCCGAACTAGCAGAATTATTGAACGGAGAAAAAGAATCTAATACAGACAATCACGCCTGATAGTTATGGAAAATAAACCCGATACTTATTTTGATGAAACCTATGAACTGTTAAAAAAATACACAGATGACAGGATGTTGCTATTAAAGATCCAGACGGCGAAAAAAACGGCGAAAATTACCAGTAAAATCATTTACATTTTCATTGCCTCATTCCTTTTGTTTTTTGTTATGATGTTCTTAGGCTTAATGCTGTCTTACTATTTCTCTGAAAAGATGAACAGTAATTTTTATGGCTTTACCATTGTGGCCGGTATTTACCTTTTCCTCTTTTTATTATTTACTGTTTTATATCAAACCTGGTTTTCCGGAAAGATCATGAATATGATTACCGGTGTATTTTTTGAAAATGAACCCTACGATAACGATGATGACGATGAGAACTAATCATATGATAACAAGTTTTGCAGATTTAGATCGCGAAGAAATTCGCTTGAAGAAGCGTGTAAAAAAACAGGAAGAAGAAATTAAACTAAAATTTAAAACTCTGCCCGAGGAAATAATAACGACTGGTGTTACAAAAATTATCTCCGGAACTTTAAACGGCGATTTATTCAAATCAACTTTTTCTATTATAAAAACAGTTGGAAAATTACTTTCCGGCGGAAAAAGTGATGACTCCAGTTCTGGAAATGGTATTATGAGTATTATAAAAAATATTGTAAGAGCTAAATTATCGGACTAAACAATTTTGCCCTCAAAATTAAAGATTGTACCTTTATTATATGAATTATTCTGAACATATTTCTATAAATTCATCGATTCGGTTTGGTAAACCCTGCATTAAAGGGACCAGAATTACTGTTTATGATGTGTTAGGATGGCTAGCATCAGGCATGACCTTTTCTCAAATTCTTGCTGACTATCCTGAACTAAACGACGAGCAACTAAAAGCATGTCTTGGCTTTGCAGCTGACAAAGAACATAAATTCAGAATTGCTTCATGAGCCGATTGCTCCTAGATCAAAATCTTTCATTTAAAATTTCAAAAGGAATTAAAGATATTTTCCCTGACACAAAACATGTATCAGATTTAAACTTAAATGGCTGTAATGATTTGGATATATGGAATTTCGCTAGAAATAACAATTATTGTATACTGACCTTCGATTCTGATTTTATTAATATTTCAGTTTTAAATGGATTCCCTCCTAAAATCACTTGGTTACGAATTGGCAATTCATCAACAGAAACAATTACACAACTATTAAAGCACAACCATTCCACTATTAAAGAATTTCTTTTAAGTATGGAAAATGCTTATTTAGAAATCAACTAAAATTTCTAATTGGAAGCCTTTAAATCACAATATTCATCTATTATAAAAAAGGAAGCCCGACGGCTAGGCTTTGATTTTTGCGGCATTAGTAAAGCAGAATTTTTAACAGAAGAAGCCCCCCGCTTAGAAAAATGGTTAAAAACTTCCATGCATGGTAAAATGGAATACATGGAAAACCATTTTGACAAACGTCTTGATCCGACCTTACTTGTTGATGGAGCAAAATCAGTTATCTCTTTACTTTATAATTATTATCCTCAGCAAACTCAAAATCCTGAAGCGCCTAAAATTTCAAAATATGCTTATGGCCAGGATTATCACGATGTTATTAAAGAAAAACTCAAAGAATTTTTAAATACATTAAAAGAGCAAATCGGAGAAATTAATGGTCGCGCTTTTGTAGACAGCGCCCCTGTTCTTGATAAAGCCTGGGCAAAAAAAAGTGGTTTGGGTTGGATCGGTAAAAACACCAACCTGATCAATAAAGACAAAGGCTCGTTTTTTTTTATTGCAGAATTGATCATTGATTTAGAGTTAGAACACGATGGGCCCATACAAGATTATTGCGGAACCTGCACTCGTTGTATTGATGCCTGCCCAACTGAGGCTATCGTTGGTCCATATATTGTTGATGGCAGTAAATGCATCAGTTACCTGACGATAGAATTAAAAGATGCTATACCAACCCAATTCAAAAATAAAATGGATAACTGGGTGTTTGGGTGCGATGTCTGTCAGGATGTTTGTCCATGGAACCGGTTCAGTGAATTTCATAACGAACCAAAGTTTATAAATGAAAATGGCCTTTTAAATTTTGCAGCTGATGAATGGTACGACCTAAGTGAAGAATTATTCTCCAAAGTATTTCAGGGAAGTGCGGTTAAACGCACTAAATATAAAGGATTGAAAAGGAATTTAGAATATATAAAACCTATAAAATAAAGCTGAATATTTTATTGAGCACCAAACCTGAACCCCAAAGAAGATCTTGAATCCGATTCGCCAACTACTAAATGTTTCACATCATCAAATGTTAAGTGTACAAGGTCATCGGAATTACGGTCTGCCCTGGCAATTGAGGCCATACGCAAATTCTGTTTCATTACACATTCACTAACAGTTTGTCTAACGGTTCTGGCATTGCCAAAATATTTATCTTTCTTATCAATCAATGAAGTGAAATAGGAATTCAAATGATCCATTGCCTCCTGTGTTGGCATTAACCCTTCTTTTTTTAATAGCTGATTTGCAATCGTTAATAGTTGTTCATTGTTATAATCTTGGAAAGAGTAGGTTTTATCAAACCTGGATTTTAAACCCGGGTTCATTTCTACAAACCGATG
The DNA here is from genome assembly GCA_031428235.1 of Bacteroidia bacterium. Lineage (GTDB taxonomy): Bacteria > Bacteroidota > Bacteroidia > B-17B0 > Aurantibacillaceae > UBA4416. The sequence continues at coordinate 4,924 of JANPOX010000667.1, forward strand.
CATATTATCAGGGTAACCGGCAACGATTACTCCAAACTGTCCGCGTTTGTCTTCCATTTGTTTTAAAATTACTTCAATGGCTTCTTTTCCAAAACCATTCGGGCCATCTTCAGATAAAGCATAAGCTTCATCAATAAATAAAACCCCTCCCATAGAAGCTTCTATTTT
>JANPOX010000668.1:0-7207 GCA_031428235.1 Bacteroidia bacterium
AATAAAAGTTTCTAAACTAGTTGCAATATCTTCAGTCGCAAAACCATATACGTAGGTTGCTAAAGTAGCTGCCAATACATTTTGAATCATGAAGGAAACTCGTCCTCCAAAAGTTAAAGGCACACTTGTTACTTTTTGAACTCTAAATTTCCAGTCTCCTTTTTTAATGGTAATGAATCCGTTTTCATAAATAGCGGCAATACCACCTTTTTTACAATGTTCAATAACCACAGGATTATTTTCATTCATACTAAAGTAAGCTACATTGCAACTCACTTCTTTTGAAATACCTGCACAATATTGGTTATCTGCATTCAATACTACATAACCATCACGCTTTACACTCTCAGCCACCACTCCTTTTACACGAGCCATGTCTTTTAAAGTATGAATATCTGAAAGACCCATATGATCTTCCTGAATATTAGTTACCACAGCTACATCACATTTGGTAAACCCTAAGCCTGCTCTTAATATTCCCCCTCTTGCTGTTTCTAATACAGCAAATTCAACAGTGGGATCTTTTAAAATAAACTCAGCACTTACCGGGCCTGTTGTATCTCCTTTTGTCAGCATAGAATTTCCCACATAAATTCCATCACTCGTAGTAAAGCCAACTTTAAATCCGTTATTTTTTACGATATGTGCAATTAAACGAGTGGTGGTGGTTTTACCATTTGTACCGGTAATGGCAATAATTGGAATACGACATGATTTACCTGTTGGGTATAACATATCAATCACTGGCGCCGCAACATTGCGAGGCAAACCTTTTGCAGGAGCTAAATGCATACGGAAACCCGGGGCAGCATTTACTTCAAGTACTACTCCACCAGTTATTTCCAAAGGCTCACTTAAATTAGATGCCATGATATCGATTCCGCAAATATCTAATCCGATGACCCTGGAAATACGTTCGCAAATAAAAATATTATGAGGATGAACAATGTCTGTTATATCCGTTGACGTTCCTCCAGTGCTTAAATTAGCGGTACCTTTCAAATAACAGTGCTCGTCTTTCTTTAAAACAGTTTCTAAATTATAATTTTTCTTTGCTAACTGCTCAAGGGTTTCACGGTCAACACTAATTTCCGTCAATACGTTTTCATGCCCGTAACCTCTGCGAGGATCTAAATTTTCTTTGTCAATTAATTGTTGAATAGTAGCTTTCCCATCACCTATAACGTGTGCAGGTTCTCTCAAAGCGGCCGCAATAAAACGGTTATTGATCACGAGTATTCTAAAATCATACCCTGAAATAAATTTTTCGATAATAATTTTTCGTGAATATTTTTTGGCATGTTCAAATGCTGCTTGCGCCTCTTCCAGTGTTTTCACATTGATTGAAGCACCTTTTCCATGATTGCCATCCAAAGGTTTAAATACCAAAGGGAAACCAACACTTTTCACAGCACTTTCCAAATCATCGGGATTTGAAATACAAACACCTTTTGCAACCGGAATTGCTGCATCTTTTAACATGCGTTTTGTCTCATCCTTATTACTTGCAAGATCAACGGCAATGGAACTTGTTCTATCCGTCATCGTTGCCCTGAAACGTACCTGATTTTTTCCATAACCTAATTGCACTAACGATTCAGAATTAACTCTTATAAAAGGGATGTCCCTTGCAATGGCTTCATCAACAATGGAACCGGTACTTGGCCCGAAGCGCACACTTTCACGTAATTCACGCATTTGTCGAATATCGTTTTCAATATCGTACGCTTCGCCGCTAATTAAATGTTCTGCAATTTTAACGGCGGCTTTGGCTGCAAAAATTCCTACTGCCTCTTCCAAATAGGAGAACACCACATTATAAACACCAACAGTTCCAGTGCTTCTTGTTCTTCCAAACCCACATTCCATACCTGCCAAAGTTTGTAACTCCAAAGCAATATGTTCTATGACGTGCCCCATCCAGGTTCCTTCATTAATACGAGTAAATAGTCCGCCTTCTTTGCCTTCGGAACAACGGTGTTCAATTAAACTTGGCATCCATTCTTTAATACGCTTTTCAAAACCCTCAATTTTATTAGTCGGCATCTCTTCCAGAGATTCCAAATCTAATCTCATAACAATTAATTTTTTTCTTCTGATTGACCAGTAATTTGGTCCGCGCATTACTTTAATTTCAATTATTTTCATGTTTCCGGTTCCTTACGTTTTGTGACAGATTTAAGATTTTCAATATACAACACTTTATGATTACTAATTTTACATAATTCTCACATGTCGACTTGTCCTTTTTTTTAAATGTAAGCCTTGTTTTTTATATAAACAATTTATTGTTTAAAATAATGATAGTATCTTTTGACTAAAATATGTTGTTTTTAGGGGTTTTTACGATAGTTTTACATTAAATTAAATGTTATGGCACCAAAAGGAAAATTAATAGTGATTGGGGGATCTGTTGATAAGGGCAGTTTTTCAGTAAATCCTGAAAAATTACCAAACAACTTAAAGTTTTTTGAAAAAGGAATTTTAAAAAGAATGATCGATGAATCTGATAAAGGACATCAATCCCGCATTGAAATTATTACTACTGCAAGTAGCATTCCTGTTGAAGTTGGTGCCGAATACATTGAAGCTTTCAAGCATTTAAATGTTACTAATACTGCTGTTCTGGATATCAGATCGCGTGAAGAGGCGAATGATCCTAAAAATATTGAGCGTCTGCAACAAGCTGATGCGGTTATGTTTACAGGAGGAGATCAGTTACGTTTGTCATCAATTTTTGGAGGAACCTCTTTTCACCACCTGTTGTTAGACCGTTATGAAAATGAGAACTTTATTATTTCTGGAACTTCCGCAGGAGCAGCCGCCAGTTCAAACAATATGATTTATCAGGGAAGTAGCTCGGAAGCGTTATTAAAAGGGGAAGTTAAAATTACCGGCGGTTTAGGATTTATTAATAACGTGATCATTGACACTCACTTTGTACAGCGTGGAAGAATCGGACGCTTAATGTATGCTTGTGCCAGTAACCCGATTAACGTCGGCATTGGTTTAGGAGAAGATACCGGTTTGTTGATTACAGGAGGAAAGCAAATGGAAGCTATTGGTTCAGGACTTATTATTTTAGTTGATGCAACCCATATGCGCCATACTAATATTACCAGCGTAGAAATGGGAGAACCTGTATCGATCGATAACCTAACTGTTCACGTTATGTCATACGGTGATATTTTTGATTTAAAAACGAAACATTTAGCTTTACATTCCTTAAAAAAAGGAACAAAGCCTAAAATTGATGTTGAAGATCTTAAAGGGGATTAATAATCAAACCATTATTTAGTGTATGTCAATAATAATGTCCGATTTCTTCCTCGAACATTCTGAACTAAACACATACATTATGTATTGACACTATTTATAGATCCCAATAAACAGGTTTTCATTTTGTTTTTTGCTTGCACGATACATGCCATCGGAATTAAAAGGTAAAGCGATATTCCCTTTAGAATCCAATGCAATTAATCCACCTTCTCCTCCAATTTTTACCAATTTATTCATTACCACAACATCACAGGCTTCCTGTAAGGATAAGTTTTTATATTCCATTAAACAGGATATATCATAAGCAACTACTGAACGAATAAATAATTCTCCATGCCCCGTACATGAAATAGCGCAGGTGTTATTATTAGCATAAGTGCCTGATCCTATTAAAGCGCTATCTCCTACTCTACCGAATTTTTTATTAGTCATGCCTCCGGTTGATGTTCCTGCTGCTAAATTTCCTTTTTGATCGAGCGCAACGCAACCTACAGTGCCGAATTTTTTTTCACCGTTTTCTTCTAAATTTTCAGTATGATCCAGGATCATGCTATTAGATTGTTTTGCTAATTGCAATTGATCGTAGCGAAGTTGCACAAAAAAGTAATCATCGTCTTCAAATTGCGCATTTATTTTTTTTGCAAACTCAATGGCGCCGTTTCCGGTTAAAAAAACATGTTCCGATTTTTCCATTACACCACGTGCCAGCGAAATCGGATTTTTAATATGTTGAACGCCTGCAACTGCTCCTGCCGTTAAATCCTGTCCATTCATAATGGAAGCATCCATTTCATGTAGACCATTGTGCGTGAACACCGCGCCCTTTCCGGCATTAAATAAAGGATTATTTTCTAACTGAATAATAGCACTTTCAACAGCATCAAAGGAAGAACCTCCGCCCTTTAAAATACTTTCACCGGCTTCAATGGCATCCTGTAATCCGCTATTATACGCTGATTCTTTATCAGGAGTCATTGAGCTTTTTAATATTGTTCCGGCACCTCCGTGTATTGCTATTGCATAAGTATTCATACGTTAAATGTAATTATTATATGTAAAAGATAAAATAAATAAAGTGAATGTCTTAATAATCACTTGTCATTGACAGATTATGAATGAGGCAACAGGCTATTACTATAACAGATATAACCTAAGACTTTAAAAACAACTAATTCTCTTCTTTTACAAACTAATGCCCGAAGGGATTTGAAAATTTTGGGTCTGAAATAAATGAATTATCAGTGAGCGTTTTTAAAAATGCAACTAAGCACATTTTATCATTATCAGTTAAATTTAAAGTTTTAGACTCATTTAAAATCTGGTTTGTAATTGGATCTCTTTTCATTAATTTCTGACTTAAGGTTGGGCTATAGATAACCCCTGAATTATAATGTTCAACCACTTGCTCTAAAGATGCGTATCGCCCATCATGCATATAAGGAGCAGTAAGAGCAATATTTCTTAAAGAAGGTATTTTAAAAACACCACTCTGTGATGGATCGCCGGTCAAAGCACCAATACCTTTATCGGGATAATCATAATCTAAACCAATATTTTCAAAACCTATATCATTTGTCCCTCTTAAATTTTCTCCTGAATGACAGTTAACGCAACCCTTACTTTGAAATAAAGAAGAACCTTGTTGCTCATCCGGTGTAAGAATAGGACTATTACTATTGGAATTCCATCCGCTTGATAATACATTTGCCTGATCCGCTTTCGTATTACCGGTTATCATCGAAAAAATAAACTGCGCCATAGCTTTACCTATTAATTCTTTACTAATGGTAGGTGAGCCAAATGCCTCAGTAAATAGTTTAGGATAATAAGAAGTGGCATTCAATTTTGAAACCAAAAAATCTGAACTTTCGAGCCCCATTTCAACCTCATGCCGAATAGGTTGTAAAACCATATCCTGTAAATTTTTTGTCCTGTGATCCCAAAAAAAGCCTTTAGCATCAAGTGCATTAATAAGAGACATTGAATTACGACCAGTTTTTCGCCCGTCAAAACCAATGCTAAAATCAACATTATCAGCAAATGCCAATTCCTGTTTATGGCATGAAGCACAAGCAATTGCATTATTTTTAGAAAGTTTGGCGTCATAAAATAAAGCTCTTCCCAATCTTGCACCGGCATTGGTAACTAACGCACTGTCATTAAAATTAGCAGCTCTTACCGCAGCTTCGTAATCATAACTACTATCTAAATAAGGCTCGTCTTCATTTTTGCGAAATTCCTGCTTTTTACATGCCTCAAAAATAAAACTAGCAGCAGTAACTATAAGTATCGAAATAAATATTATTTTTTTCATGATATTAAATTTTAAAATGAACAAGTTAAATAAATTGAAATGGGATTATAAATTAGCGCAGAAAAATTTGTTGTTTTTCGGTCAGTTGTATTTTCTTCAGGAAACAAACTATACTCCGTTCCTGTATTAGAATAAATAACTTTTAATGGTAGAGTATATTCGGCAAACACCGACAATCGTTTTGAGAACCGATAATTCAACAATACTCCAGGTGCAACTCCGTAGTGCATGGAAGTGGCATAACTTTTAACTTGATCAAACGAAGTAACGAATGAGGTTGAGCTATCTACGTATGCATATAATAGGTTTACACCATAAGAAACAGAAAACGCCCTGCTTATGCTTTTGTTTTTATAAAATCCTAAACTGGCACTGGTGTAAAAAGAATTTGTTTCTGTTTTCTCATTAGTTTGAACATTTGTTTGAGTGTTCTTGCTATTTAATCCGTTAACACCAAGGCGTAACGATAAATTATTAATATTTCTTTGATAAATAAGAAATGGGGTATTAAGATCAGGAGTAAAACCAGACTTAAATATTTTTTCAAGAAAGGAAGATACATTTACAGAGAGTGTATTTTTCATATAAGGCATTTGTTCTGCAGCTAAAGAATCTGCTTCTTTTACATGAGTATGACGTTGAGCCATTAAGCAACCTACACTAAATAATAAAACACAAATTAAAATATACTTCATACTAATTAAATTTTTTAAAGAAAACAGTTAATACACTTTTTGTTTGACTATTCAAGAAGGTATGTTTTAGATTATAAGAAACCAATGAATCATTATCTAAAATATCATCTTTAATTATTGAACTTTGATTTAAAATTGGGTTTGGACTTTTAATATTCGTTACTAAATTAAAATTTGGAAGCGAAAACACATCAATTAAATTGGAGCTCATACCACCAATATTATTTTGTTTTGCCAATAAATATTTACCGTTATTTGAGTAAACTACAATTGGGTTAAAATTTGTTCCTGATTGTACATTATGTATACTATTGTCTGCTAGAGAAAGAATATCTCCTTCATCATTGCAGGTTAGATAATTCCCGTCAGGCGATGGCTGAATATTATAAACATCGATGTAGTTTCCATTTATTGAATCAAAATTAATCGATGAGGGCATTATTACTACACTGTCTGTAGGTATATGATTATTCAGATTATAATTTACACACCCGATCCGATAAACATAGCTTCCAACCTGGCTATTGTAAATTTGCGAACTATATTTAAAAAACAATTTGTTAGATTGCATGAATAAGTTACAGTTAAAATTATAATTTGAATTATAGACTGTTTTTTCGTTCACTAACAATTGTGTGGATAAATCATAGGTTCGAATCCTCGCAGTGTAGTAATTATATGTATATAGAACGTACAAATAATTATTCTGCACTTTAAAGTCCTTAATTGTACCAGTGGACAAGGAAATACTGTATTTAGCCATAAAAGTTAAACCATCATAACATGAAATCATTTGATTATTGTTCATCATGAATAACTCTGCATTTCCGTTATTCATGACCGGGCATAAGGTCCCCGATTGGTTAAAGGACACAGTTTTGAGAAGTTTTTTTTGTGAATAATCAATAACACTAATAGT
>JANPOX010000669.1:0-5501 GCA_031428235.1 Bacteroidia bacterium
GATGATATGTTTTTGTTCTTCTGCAATAATACGGCGATCATCAGCTAACTGCCGCTGGTTGTCTACTTCTTTTTTTTGTAATTCAATGATATCTCTTTGCTTCCTTGTTATTCGGAAACGATTAAACATAAAAATTGAAAATATTGCAATTAAACTGATACCTATGTATAATGCTATGCGTTGCGTTTTTTCCTGTTGACTTTTTACTGCGAATATTTTCCGCTCTTCGGTTACTCTCATGCTATCCGCAACTGTTTTTTTTTCATAAACATATTGTAAACTTTTTTGGATCCCAGCTTTCCGGTTATTTTCATTATTTAAACTGTCTGCCATTTGTTTATACAATACCTGCATTTGATAAGCTTCTTTATATTTGCCTTCTGTAAAATATATTTTACTCAATAACATACTGGCATTTATAATACTCATTGGATAGCCTAGTTCCTGAGCCAGTTTTAAACTTGATATAGCATTTTGTTCAGCTAAATTAATTTGTTTCAATTCAAGTTGAACAGCAGCAATACTGTTAAGAGAATAGGCCATACCTTTTTTGTCTTCTATCTCCAGCTGTTCTTTAAGGCTTGCCTGATGGTATTCCAGAGCTTTCTTTAACAAAGAATCTTTGCTGACATTATTTTTTTCCGCTTGCTTGTAAAAAATTGCACCAATATTATTCAAAGAGTTGGCAATTCCACCTTTATCATTTATGTTTTTTCTAACTGCCAAACTTCGGTTATGATATTCAAGGGCTTTTTGCAGATCATTTTTTGCATCATAAATTCTGCCAATATTATTGAGGGTATAAGATAATCCTATCAGGTCATTTACTTCTTCCTGTAGTTTTAAACTTTTAGTAAAAAAATCCAAAGCTTTTGCAAGTTCATTTTGGTTTTGGTAAATAGCCCCAATATTATTTAAGGATGATGCAATTCCACTTTTGTCTTTAATGTTTTCCTGAATTCTTAAACTACGATGGTAACACTCTAAAGCATGAGGAATATCACTTTGATTTTGATATATCACGCCAATATTATTTAAGGATTCAGCAATTCCTTTCTGGTCTTTTATTTCTTCCTGTAAAGCGAGACTTTTTTTAAAAAAATCCAGCGCTTTTACTGTGTTGCCTTGTGTATTATATAAATAGCCGGTGTTATTAAACGCAGATGCGAGGTATTTTAAATAAAACAGTCGCGAACTATTTTGAGTATTAATTTTTAAATTTTTCTCGCAAATAGATTTTAATTGGTTATTGTATTGGGGCCAGATATTGTCATCTGCTTCAATTTCAATCATCAGGTTTAGAATAGTGCAGAGTGTTGTATCATGCGTTGCTTTATGCAGAGCCCTCCCTAAAGAATCCATCTCTTGTGAATGTGCAAATCCCGCAACACATAACAATAAAATAAAATATAATACACGTGTTTTTCTCACTAGTCAATCTTTATTATAATATGAATTAATCAGGTATTTTATGTTTGGATTTAATAAAAACTGAGTATTTAAAATCAAAACTCTCAGGTTGTTGCATCTTCAAAAATAGGAATTATCATGTTGATTATAACTTTTTTTATTTAAATCTTACATGGGTATGAGTTACTATAATATAGGAATGGCATTTAAATACTTGCCTCCTATTTTTACCTAAAAATAAATACTATGAAAACAAAATTTTATTTCCTTTTAATTCTTAATACAATTGTTTTATTTTCATTTGCGCAAAAAAATAAAGCGAAGGAAGATATACTTAGAATATCAGGAACAGTCTTATTAAATGATCAACCTACTGGTAGGTATGCTGTATCAATTTATCTGGATGGAACTATGATTGATTCATTGTATACAAAGTCAAAAAGAGTCATCAATTTTCATATAGGCTATAATAAAGTGTATACTTTTTTATTTCAGAAAGAAAATTGCTTAGATAAAATAGTGATTGTTAATACACAATTTCCGGATGGAGTAACCTCGGTTAAAAACAACACGTTTGATTTTGAAGTGGAAATGTCCCAATCCTTAACAAAAAAAGGGGCAGATTTAATTGATTATCCTGTTGCTGTTCTTTTAATTGATAAAAAGGAGGAAAGTATGGAAGCAAGCTCAGAATATAATAATCTGACACATGAAAATTCGGACGAATTAAAGAATGATCGTACCAAAAAGAAGTTGCTAAAAGGTAAATAGTAACTCTTGTTGAATTAAAATAGTGTTTTAGTATTTACTCTTTTCATACTAGTGCTGAACTATATGTTTTCATGCACAATTAGTGATATATACTTGCAATATTCTTACAATTTCTAATAATCATTAAATTTCATAAGCATAACCATTGTGCTTTTCTGTAAATTGTAAAAGTTTTAATCCCACCTTAATGAAAAAAAAAGCAAGTCATCAGAAATTGAATAATGATAGGCATTCTGATAATACCTATCATTCAATTTTTGAAAATTCATTAAATGGCATTCTGCTTGGTCATCCTGATGGAAGAGTGCTTGAAGCCAATTCGGCCGCTTTAAAAATGTTTGGTTATACATTAGAAGAAATGAAAGCCTCTGGCAGACAATTACTATTTGACCATACAGATCCTGTAATGATAGCCGGTTTAAAAACCAGAGAAACAGAAGGAAAAGTAAAATGTGAATTAATTGGAATTCGAAAAAACGGAGAGCGATTTCCGTGTGAAGTTTCTTCTGCCATTTTTAAAATTGAAAACGGTGAATTACGGTCCAGCACAGTTCTAAATGACATTAGTGAGAGAAAAAAAAGTGAGGAGGAACTGCGTTTGTTGATTGATAATACGGAGGAAGGTTTTATTCTCTTGGATAAATCATTGCATATCATTTCTTTTAATAAAAGCTTAAGTGATCGATATAAATTATATTTCAATATTGAGGTGAAGAAAGGGGATTCCATTCTGGATTATGCACAGCCCGACAGAGTAGCAATTCTTAAAGACATATTTAAGCGCGTTTTAAAAGGAGAAACGGTTAATGATGAAGTTAAAATGTTACCCGAAAATCAAGGTGAATATATATTTTCAGTGTCCTATAAACCGGCAAGGGATCATCAAGATGAAATTGTAGGTGCTTTCATTACCACAAGAGATGTTACAGAACAAAGAAAAGTCGAGCAATTGGTTTTGGCTAATGAGATGCGTTTTCGATCGATCATTGAGCATTCCGGTGATTTGATCTCTCTTGTAGATGCTAGAAGGAAATTTATTTATATCAGCCCTTCTTTGGAGAAATTTTTAGGTGTTAAGCAGGAGGAGGTAGTTAATAAATATTATAAGTTTAATCTTCATACGGATGATAGAGAAGAGGCAAAACTTTTTTTGCAAAAGTTGTTGAAGAATCCGGGAGTGCCAATTCCTCGTAGAGTAAGATTTTTGAATAAATACGGGAATTCTATATGGGTGGAAGGTGTTATAACTAACTTACTGGAAGATGAAAATGTTAGAGCGATTGTTTCAAATTATCACGATATTTCTGAAAAGATCAATAGTAACATACTCAAAGAGTATGAACAACGCAACAAGGAAGCCTTAATAAATAGTACGAAGGATCTTATTTGGAGTGTGAGTGATGAGTTCAAATTAATAACCGGAAATAAAGCTTTTATTGATTTATTGTACCAAATGGTTGGTGTTCAGTTTAAACCGGGAGATTATTTATTAAATGTAGATTTATTTAGTGAAGAAAATTCAAGTTTTTGGAGAGGTTTCTATTCAAGGGCATTATCCGGTGAGTCTTTTAAAGAGGAAGTGGTTTCTATAAGCGAAGAAAATCATTGTAAGAGCTGGACAGAAACAAGTTTTAACCCAATAATTTTTAATGATAAAATAATTGGAGTAGCATGTGATTCGCGGGATATCACCGAAATGAAAATGGCATACGACCAACTTCAATTAAGTGAAGAACACTTAAATCAAAAACATGAACAATTATTAAAATTGACGGATAATGTTGATGCTATTATCTATGAATTTCAAATAACTCCCGATGGTAAAATGTCTTTCCCATTTATTAGTAAGAGTATTTATAATTTAGTCCCGGATATAGATATTGAATCGTTAAAGCACGATGGATCTTCTGTATTTACCAATGTTCATCCTGAAGATACAAACCTATTAATGGCCTCAATAGAGGATGCTATAGTAAATCTGTCAAATTGGAATCATGAATACCGAAATCTTACCAAGGATAATAAGGTAAAATGGATTAAAGGATCATCGCGCCCCTATAAAAGTAACGATGGAACAATCGTGTGGTATGGCTACTTATTAGATGTTACTGAGCGCCGGTTAAATGATGAAAAAATTAAAGAATCGCAGGAACAATATGATATTATAGCAAAAGCTACTAATGATACCATCAGAGATTGGGATTTGAAAAGCAACAAAATAAAATGGAACAACGGAATAGCACGTGTTTTTGGATATACTCAGGATTTATCTATCCTGGATATTGATTGGTGGTACGATAAAATTCATCCAAAAGATTTAAATCGCATAAAAGAAAGTTTCATTTCTAAAATAGAAGAAAAGGAAACAAGGTGGGAAGAAGAGTACCGTTTCCGTTGCTTCAATGGAAGCTATGCAAATATTTATGAAAGAATTTTTTTAGTAGTAAATGATAACAATGAACCTACAAGGATTATCTGTGCTATGCAGGATACGACCGTTCAAAAGCGAGAAGAACATCGGTTAAAATTGCTTGAATCAGTTGTTACAAACACCAATGACTCTGTACTGATTACTGAAGCAGAGCCTTTTGATGAACCGGGACCGAAAATTGTTTATGTGAACGAAGCTTTTACAAGAATGACCGGTTATTCTTATTCAGAAGTCGTTGGGAAATCACCCCGAATTTTGCAAGGCCCAAAAACAAGTCGAACAGAATTGAATAAATTGAGTAAAGCGATGAGAAAATGGAAATCCTGTGAGGTTACACTCATTAATTATAAAAAGAATGGGGAGGAGTTTTGGATTAATTTTTCTATTACGCCTGTTGCAGATGAAAAAGGATGGTACACCCACTGGATTGCCATTGAGAGGGACGTGACGAAAATAAAGTTAGATGAATTGGAAAAAGAACATATTATTGTGGAATTGTCTCAGAACAATAATGACTTAAAACAATTTTCTTATGTCACATCACATAATTTAAGAGCGCCTATCGCCAATCTTTTGGGTTTAACTAGCTTAATTGATCAGTATGAAATTCATGATAAATCATTGATTAAAATTTTAGATGGGATCAGGCAATCGGCATTTTCATTTGATGAAACAGTAAAAGAATTAACAGAGGTTTTGATCATAAAGGATAAAAAAAATATTGGGAAAGAAAAGGTTTCTCTTTTATTGATTCTTAATAAAGTAATAAGACAACTGGATATAGCAAACAACCAGAATTTAAATATAGAATATTTTTTTGCAGTTGACCCCTTTGTGCAGTTTACAAATGCATATATGGAGAGTATTTTGATGAATTTATTTACAAATG
>JANPOX010000670.1:0-25193 GCA_031428235.1 Bacteroidia bacterium
GCATTCAAACCTATGCCTGGTGACCATGAATACGTATTGGCTCCGGTGGCTGTTAAGGTAGATGAACCGCCGCTGCATACAAAACCATCATTCACAATAACAACTGGTATAGGATTTACCGTAACCGAAATGGCGGAAGAAGTTGCAGAACAACCATTTCCATCTGTAACTGTTACTGAATAACTACCTGAATTTAAAATTGAAATACTTTGTGTGGTTGCACTGTTCGACCATAAATAATTACTGCCTAAACTGGAAGTAAGAATCACTGAATCGCCCTGACAAAAAACAAGAGGCCCACTAACGGATATTGAGGCCGTTGGTAATGGGTTTACTGTAACGGTGGCAGTATTAACACCGGTACAACCATCTGTAGATCCACTTACAGTATAAACATTTGTGACACTTGGACTAGCAATAACGGAAGCACTTGTTGTTGAACTTAAGTCTGTACCGGGGCTCCAGGAATATGAAATTGATCCAGTTGCAGTTAAAGTAGCGGAACTACCGGTACAAATTGTTGCAGAGTTAACGGATATAGATGGCGTTGGCAATACCGTAACAGTAGATGTAGTTGAGGACACGCAACCCGTCAAACTTAAAGTACCTGTTATTGTGTAAACTGTAGTAGTTGTTGGATTTGCTATTACACTTGATCCAGCCGTATTATTTAATCCTATTCCAGGACTCCATGAATAGGAATAAGCTCCGGTAGCAGTCAATGTCATTGACATCCCAAGGCAAATCGTACCACTGTTAACTGATAAAGTAGGCGTTGGATTAACAAAAATTGTTACAGAGCCAGATGTAGCGGTGCAGCCGTTTGCATCCGTAACAGAAACTGAATAACTTCCAGCCATTGAAACTGATATACTTTGCGTAGTTGAACTATTAGACCATAAATAGCTTGTTCCCGGACTGGAAGTTAAAATCACTGAATCGCCCTGGCAAAAAGTTGTTGATCCACCTATCGAAATAGTGGCTGTTGGCAATGGATTAACGACTACCGTTGTAGTGTTATTAGTAACACAACCAGAAGTTTCGCCTGTTATAGTATAAGTCGTTGTTACTGTAGGATTAGCAATTACAGATGCACTTGTTGTAGAATTTAATCCTGTAGCCGGGCTCCATGAAAAAGTAGCAGCACCACTTGCTGTTAATGTAGTTGAACTTCCGCTGCATATCGTGTCAGAATTAACCGCTACCGTTGGATTTGAAATGACAGTAACAGTAGCTACTGTGCTATTTGTACATCCGGAAACTGCTGTTCCTAAAATGGTATAAGTTGTTGTGATAGATGGATTCGCAATTACCGATGAACCACTAATAGTGTTCAATCCGATAGAAGGACTCCATGTATAGGTTAGAGCTCCGCTAGCACTCAATGTTTTAGAACTGCCCGCACAAAGCGATGTGGAATTAACTGTAATGGTTGGAGTTTGTATAACTGTAACCGATGAGGTGGCGGTTTTAACACAACCAGCAGCGCTCGTTCCGGTTACAGTATAAATTGTGCTAACTGTAGGACTGGCTGAAACTGTAGCACCATTTGTAGCACTTAAACCCGCACCAGGCATCCAAGAATAAGTATCCGAACCGTTAGCACTAAGTGTAATAGAATTTCCATTACAAATAGTACCACTATTAACTGTTACAGTTGGCAATGGATTAACACTGACAGAAATGGAATTGGAAGTGATACTACCACATGTAGTTGTATTAGTAACATAATAAGTACCGCTCGAATTAACAGTAATAGATGAAGCAGTTGACGAATTGCTCCATGTGCCTCCATTATTACCGGAAAGCACTACACTACCACCAGTACACAATGTTGTTGTACCACTTGCAATAATGACCGAAGCCACAGGCGGCAAACTGATCGTAACAATATTATTTCTCAGGGAAATTGCCCCACCAATAGAAAGACCTCTTCCTAATAACGAAGCCCCATTTACCAAATCGATTAACCCATTTGCCAGGATGGTACCTCTGAAAACAGAATTTCCCCCTAAGCTAACCGGGCCATTTACTTGCCAATAAACATTACATATAGATGTAGAATTTGTTAAAACAACTTTTGCATTGGTGTTAACAGTTAATCCACCATTTATTTTAATTATAAATAATGCATTTGGATTTCCTTGTCCATCTAATACCAAAGTGCCTGACAATGTTGAAGCAGCAGCAATTGAATATACATTCGCAGTAAGTACTTGTCCACTACCAAGCGTGGTGCCTAAGGTAGCGCCAGCAGTAACACCACTTAAATAACTATAGGCATTATTAACATCAGTTGATACCTGAGAAGATACAGCATTTGCTACATGGCTTGTTCCAATTAATGTTCCAGAGCCAAAACCATATGCCCCTGAATTTGTACCTACATTACCAGTAACAGTAGTTCCATTACCTGTTCCGTTTGTAAAAGTTCCTACTGATGTAAACAAGGCGAAACTGGACGCAGTTCCCAGATTTGGTGCTGTTTGGCAAATTCCAACACACGGAATTAAAAACAACGTGATGCTTATTAAGTTTAAAAATAATTTTTTCACCATAATTAAGTTTTTAAAATGTTTATTAGTTGAGCTAACAAACCTAAGCTCTCACCACGCAGAATATAATTTAAAAGGCTATTCACGTCTTTTTTAAAGCCCAAAAACAAATAATAGTGTCTTCTTTACAAACTCAAAAAATATAATGTTACAGGAATGTATCATTATTTGAAATCATCTTATGATATAGAACTATAAATCAAATATTTAATTTTTTCAAAATTCAATATTTTCTCAAAGAATCAAATAGCTGTGAATTAAAGTATTTAAAAACAGAAGGAGTAACCTGATTTAGTAATGGTTTGAATACTAAAATAAACCCATATTATTTATAGAGCAAATCAAAAAACAAAAAAATGAAATACTCAGACAAGATAATTCAAACCGTCATTGCAAGTAATATTTAAATCTGTTTTAATTTTAATGCGGACCAGCACATTACTGCTAAAATAGCACCTGTAACCGGAGCTAAAAGATAAATCCATAAATGTTCAACATGTCCGGATACGATGGCGGGAGCAAGAGAACGAATCGGATTCATGGATGCACCGCTGACAGGTCCGGCAAACATAGCTTCCAGCAAAACTGTTCCACCAATTGCTAATCCAGCAAACATGCCTTGTTCCTTACTTCCTTTTGCAATGTAATGAGAGATCTTTTCTAAAAGCACTTTACGTTCTTTAGGAATAAACTCAAATTGCGTTTTGAGAGAATTACAGTAATCCTGGATATTTTTATACATAAGTTTAGTTTACAATTAACAACATTTGCCACCTGGAGTGCAGGTGTTATTGCTTTTCGCATCAAGCTCTACAAGATTCATTTTAATTTTATCTGAAGGAATACCGCATGAATCATTAGCAAGACAGTTGGTTTGTTTAGTTATCAGAACAAAGTTCTTTCCGTTAAAATCCAATTCATATTTACCAATTGTACCTGACTGATATTCCACTTCAATTTCCAGATCTTCAATTCCTAATATTTTTTCAGAAAGAGAAATGATCTGTAATAATTTCTGAGGTTTTAAACGATGGTCTGTATCATTGGCATTCCACAACTGAAAATTTATAACCTTTTCATTCCTTACAGTTCCACCACAATCAATAAAATGTTTTGTGACCTGCCCTACTTCGGTGACATGAAAATGCGCTGGTACAAAAGTACCATCAGCAAGTTGAAAATTTACATCAGTTGCTGTATTAAGATGTTGCTTGATATCAGAACGTTTCATTTTATTAATTTTTTAATATTTTTAGTTATATATAGTGGTGTGTTTTAGCAGCATTTATCTTTGTTAGTGTAGGAAGTAAAAAAAGCATTCAGATATTTCTTTGCAGTTTCCCATTCCTTTTCATCAATACAGTAACACATTTTTGAACCTTCCACTTCGCCTTTTATTAAGCCTGCCTCTTTTAATTCTTTTAAATGTTGCGAAACCGTACTTTGCGACAAGGGCAATTCATCAACGATATCGCCACAAATACAGGATTGTTTTTTTACAAGCTATTCAATAATCGCAACGCGGGCCGGATGCCCCAACGCTTTAGCGTACTTTGCGATTTTATTCTGTTTTATATGACATACATTCTAAATTAATTTTTGTGTGATTTTTAAACTTTGTAAAATCTGATCTGACCGAAATAAAACTATCGATCATCTTTAACTTAATAATTTGCTATAGCTGAATGGCTATAATTGGAAGACAACTTCATTTACATTCCTGCGACACACGGGCATTTCATGAGGATTTGCAAATGAGAGTCAACTACATTCAATAATCAAATTAAAATCATTTAAACGGCTATACAGATTACTTGCTAAGCGAAAATAAATGATTAAAGGCATTCCCCGATTTACTTTTGTTATAGAAACAATTTAAAACTCTATATCATGAAAAATTTTAGACACATATATTGCATTACTTTTTTAAGTCTTGCATTTGGATTTTGCTACGGCCAGCTAGCGTTAGTAGACAACAGCATAAACACTGGTGAAAAAGCAAATATAACAGCCCTGCAAAGTGATGCTATGGCGTTTCATACATCCGATCCTGTTCCAGATAATAATGAACCCGATGTTACTGCTAAACCAGAAATAAAAATTTATCCGGAGCCATTTGAAGGGATTATTTCTGTTAATTTAAAAAAATGTCCGGATGCCCAAATTTGTTTATTTGATGCAAAAGGAAATTGCTTGAAATATCAAAACTGCGAAAATGAAGAATGTGCAATTTTCAATTTAAGAAATGAGCCAAAAGGAATTTATTATATGGAAATAAAAGTAAAGGGCGAAAAGACTGTGAAGGCAATTTATTTACAGCAGAAATTTTAAACAGAATAAATAAAGCTTATATCAGGAATCTACAACTCTTGCTCATGTTTATATAATACATCCGGTCTTTGAATATATTACCTTTGAGTAAGAGTTTAAGCAAATAAAAATGTAAGGGATGCGATTAGTTTTTTAAATTACGCTACCGAATATAATAAGTTTAATATCGAGACTGTAAAAAATGTTATACAATTTGTCTTAATGCTGCAAAGCATTCTAAACAAAAAGTTAAAAAATTATTATAGTTAACATATTAAAATAAAAGGGGTTTACGAAAGTATACCCCTTTTTGTTGTTGTTGTTGGTAAGATAATATTATGGACTTAACAACTACTATTGGTGGACTCTTAACGAAAAAAGTTAACGTCTTAAAACTTTCGATTTACCTTTAATTAAAACTTTAAAAATGAAAAGTATTATTCCATTCAAGATGCGGAAACTTATCCTTTTTGTTTATTCCTTTTTTACGCTATCTGTAATGGCGCAACAATCAGTTAGTTTGAAAGACAGTGTTTATGATTGGCATTGGGATGTAAACAATAATGATTGGAAAATTTACAATAAGGAAATTTTCACCTATGATGGAAATGGAAATCTAATTACTCAACTTAGAAAGTCTTGGATTAATAATTCATGGACAAATGGTGTTATCGAATATTATTCTTTTGATATTAATAATAATAAAACAAGTTATTTGTCAAAAATTTGGAAGGATACTGTTTGGGTAAATTTGACCCAACAATTTTATACCTATGACTCCAATAACAATCAAACGACACTGATTTCGCAGTTTTGGGGTAGTTATGGATGGCATAATCTTAGTAAATGGATCAAAATTTATAATACAAATAATAATAACACAAAATGGTTAAACCAAAATTGGGATATTACAAATAGTTCATGGAGAAATAGTTCTCAATTCATTTTTACCTACGATGTAAATCAAAATAAAATTAGCGATCTTAGCCAAAATTGGGATATAAACAATAGCGCCTGGATTAATGGAGGGCAGTATTTTTATACCTATTCAGGAAATTTAATGGTCAGCAGTTTTAGTCAGCATTGGTATAATTCAGCATTGGTATAATTCAGGCTGGGTAAATAGTGGGCGGGGAAATTTCATTTATGATTCAAATCAGAACCTAGTTACAGATTCCTTTCAGATATGGATTGACACGGCTTGGATTAATAGCTCTAAGCGAATTTACTCCTATGATTCCAACAATAATCGTATCAACTTTATATCACAAAATTGGAATGATTCTCTTTGGTATAACACTTCTCAACAACAATATACCTATGACGTAAATAATAATAGGATTACCGAAGAACACCTTACTTGGACCGGAACAGGATGGTTGAATAAATCGCAGTTTTTCTTTTCTTATGATGCAAACAATAACAGAATAAATTTGCTTGGGCAAAAGTGGGAAAATTTTATGTGGAAAAATTGGTATCAAAATATTTTAACTTATGATTCGAATAATAATCAAAAGACTTTTGTCGCGCAGAATTGGGAAAATTCTGTATGGAAGAATGGCGACAGTCTCCATTATTATTATTCGGATTTCGTTAATGGAATTGCAGAAACACCTGATAATTTTATATTGACAGTTTTCCCTAATCCATCAACAGGAATCTTTACTTTGAATTTGAATAATTTACCAAATGCAACACTTTCCGTTACAGATGCATTGGGACACTGCTTATGGAGAAAAGATTGTAAGGATAAGAACACTCAACAAATAGATTTAAGTTCACAGCCTAAAGGAATTTATTTTTTAGAAGTTAACTCTCAAGGTCAAAGATCAGTAAAGAAAATTTCACTACAATAATATACATATTAAAAAATCCCATACGTTTTAAACGCATGGGACTTCAATTAAATAATTCTTAAATGTTACTCAAAATATTCTTTCATTCGATCAAAAAAACCTTTTTCCTTGCGGTTAGGGTTAGGTGCAAAATTTTTGGAAGTCTTTAAAATCTCCAGTGCTTTTTTCTCTTCAGGAGTCAGATTTTGCGGTGTCCAAACATTGATGTTCACTAGTAAATCACCAGTGCCATAAGAGTTAACATCAGGCAAACCCTTTCCTTTTAAGCGAAGCACTTTGCCGCTTTGAGTTCCTGGTTCCAATTTCACTTTTACTTTGGCATCTACTGTTGGTATTTCGATGCTGGTCCCTAGAGCAACATCAGCAAAATTTACGTAACTGTCATAAAATAAATTATTGCCATCACGCTTCAATTCCAAATGTTCTTCTTCTTCAATCAATACCAATAAGTCACCATTAATTCCTCCGCGTGGTGCGGCATTCCCCTTCCCTCCAACTGAAAGCTGCATGCCTTCTGCAACACCGGCGGGTATATTGATTGTAATTACTTCTTCTGATCTTACAATGCCATCACCATGACAGGTATTGCATTTATCTTTTACAGTTTTACCTTCTCCGTTACAGCCACTACAGGTTGTTTGTGTTTGCATGGCGCCTAAAAATGTCTGCTGAGTTCTCACCTGCACGCCAGAGCCATTACATAACTTACAAGTTTCGAGTTGGCCATTTTTTGCACCACTTCCTTTGCAGGTTCCGCAGCTAACGAACTTATTAACTTTCAGTTTTTTCTCAACACCTTTAGCAACTTCCTGTAAATTAAGTTTTACTTTGATCCGTAAATTAGAACCTCGGGAAACTCTTCTTCCTCCACCGCGTGAGCTTCCGCCAAAACCGCCAAAGCCACCGCCACCGCCGCCAAAAATGTCACCAAACTGACTGAAGATATCATCCATGTTCATACCACCACCACCGTAGCCGCCACCTCCTCCACCGGAAGCACCGCTCACTCCTGCATGGCCATACTGGTTATAACGCTGTCTTTTTTCAGCATTACTCAATATCTCGTATGCCTCCGCTGCTTCCTTGAATTTCTCTTCCGCTGCTTTATCATCGGGGTTCTTATCCGGGTGGTATTTAATAGCAAGTTTACGATATGCCTTTTTTATTTCATCATCGTTCGCACTTTTGGTAACACCCAGTATTTCGTAAAAATCTCTTTTGCTCATTTTCTTTTAGACCTTAGCCTTATAATAAATTCGATTTATATTCTTTAAGTTAGCAGGACCTGACATTTATTTAAGTAACGCTTTAGTTCTCGTCCTTCGACTCCCCGCCAGGAGTCAAGCACTGCGCTCAGGGTGACAGTTCGAACTAACATTTTCCATGTAATAACTAACTTCCAACAACTACTTTAGCGAAACGAATAACTTTATCACCCAGCTTGTATCCTTTTTCAACTTCATCAATCACTTTACCTTTCATATCTTCAGTTGGTGCAGGTACATTGGTTATAGATTCCATATAATCCACATTAAAAGGTTTGCCAATACTATCTATAGGCTCCAAACCTTTTTGAGTACAAGCCAGTTTTAATTTATGATAGATCAATGAAATACCTTCCTTAATTGGTGCAGCATCCGTTACCGTTTCATTCGCTTTGATAGCTCTTTCGAAATCATCGATGGAGGGAATGATGGCTTTGAATACATCTTCACCGCCAGCTCTTATAATATCTGATTTTTCCTTAATAGTACGTTTGCGGTAATTATCAAATTCTGAATATAATCGCAGGTATTTATCGTTTAATTCTGCAATTTTAGCCTCGTGGTTTACTGGCTGTTCAATATTTTCTGTTGCATTCTCTAAAGCTGATTCTTCAGCTGATTGCTCAGTTATTTCTTCTTTATTAATTTCTGTATTCTCTTCCGTTTGGTTAACAGGTTCGTTCTCGTTGTGTTCCATAGTAAAAATTTTGGCAAATGTAGCTAATCAATATGCTTGCCACGAGTAAAAAACCGTAAAATTGTCAGTTTTTAATGAACTTAAACTCCGTACGGCGGTTATATTCATGCTCTTTGTCAGAACAGGACACGCCATTGGCACAACGGTTGCGGATCTCCAACTCTCCTTTTCCCACTCCTTTAAGCCTTGACGGGCTGACACCTTTACTGACCAAATAATTAATCACGGCATTAGATCTATTTTCAGAAAGTTTCAAATTACCGGAATCATCACCCTGGGAATCGGTATGAGAGATTACTTCTAATTTAACAATTGGATTGGCTTTCAAAATTGTTAAAATCTTATCCAGAACAATTTCACTTTCTGTTTCCACCTTATATTTTGCCAATTCGTAATAAATATTTTCTGTAACAGTCAGATCTTTTTTAGTGGTGGAATTAAATTTTTTGTATTTCATGGTGATATCATCATCCTCTTCAAGTTCGCTTAGTTTTTCAACATCTACTGAAAGTAATTTGTATTCGAAATTACCAGAAGCATTCTTTTTGAATTCAGAAACAATTTCTCCATTCTGTTTAGCGAGGTAAACTTTAGGGCCACCTTTTGTTTTTGTACTTTGCTCAATACGGATACTTAAATTCTGAGTGGTATCAATCGATTTAAAAACAAAATCACCGTAATTATCAGTAGACGTTCTTTTAATCGTATCCTGGTTTCCTTTTACGAGATACACATTATGTTCTGTTAAAGGGCTTTTACTTTTTTCACCAATCAATAGTTTCCCGGAAATATCTGCTGTGGAATACGCGGCATTAACTTTACAAATATTCTGGAAAGTTTTTTCAAGAACTTCAAAACTATCGGTCTCTAAATATAAACGTCCTTTTGGGTTAACAAGAAATAATGCGGGCATTTTTGAAACCTTAAAGGCAGAAACAGTTTTATCTTTCAAGCCATCCTCTGCAAGGTAATTGGTTTTTTTACCGCTGAATTTTGACTTATTATAATTGGTTTCGGTTAACAGAGTTTGCCATTTCGTAAAATCTTTTTCAATACATATAGTGACATATTCAATATCACTGGCGCCTTTACAGGAATTATTCTGGTATTTATTCAGGATTCGCTCAATATCATTGTTAATCGCAATCAATTCCTTAACAGATTTATCAGTTGAATAAAAATAAACAAGCACAAAACGATCGGTGGTGTTCTTTCCGTTTGGAAGATCAATATTAGTTTTCTTTTTATCCTGATTCAAAAGAACAATCCGTGAAAAAGGGATTTTCTCTCCTACCCTAAGTTTATCAGCTTTTTGAGCTTTGACAGAAAACACTAAAAACAAAGAGGCTAATACAATTAAGTTTTTCATTTTTTAGAAAATTTAAATTCTGTTCTTCTATTATATTCATGTTCTTTATCCGAACAGTCTACATCATTTTTGCAACGGTTCCTGATTTCCAATTCACCTTTTCCTTCAGCACTAAGCCGTTCTTTATTTACTCCCAGGGAACTCATATACTCTATTACTGCTTCAGAGCGCTTTATAGATAATTTTAAATTACTTTCATCCTCGCCTTGAGAATCTGTATGAGAAGTTACTTTCATTCTAAAAGCCGGATAATTATCCATAATTTTTTTAATTTTTTCCAACAACTTCTTTGAACCCGAAGATAATGAACTTTCCCCTAACTCATAAAACAATGTTTCAGTTATGATGAAATCCTTTATGTCTTTATCCCTGAATTTTGTCATTTGCATTTCCACATCATCTTCTATCTTTATATCGGGAAGTGTTAATAATTCTGTTTTCAAAAGTCGGTATTCAAAGCCTCTATCCGATGATTTGAATTTTCCTACAATTTTTCCTGATTGAGTGCCAAGCATTACAAAATTAATATCTGCACCGTGCTCATTTACTGTGATTAGGTAATCTTGATCAAGGTCCGGAAGCTCTGCATTAAAATCACCATACTTATTGGTAATTAATTTAGCAACCGTATCATATTTTGGTCCTCCCAGTATTACGATGGGTTTATTGGCATAAGGCAAAAGATTTTTACCTTTCCCTTCAATCATAATTTTTAGTCTTAACACTTTCACATTTACCATTTCAACACCACAATCTACTTCGGCAAGCCCTTCCACATTTTTAGAGAAACCGCATAATTCATTTTTCTCATTATAAACTACTAATAAAGGAAAATCGGTTTCTTTCAGATTAAATTCTTTGAAAGTTGACATTTCCGGTGTTCTGAATAACTGAGTAGGAATAATACTTTCAATATCTTTACTATTTTTTTTATTCAACTGTCCTGTAAAATAAACCGGAAAAATAATGATCTTTTTTTCACTAAAAACAAAATTACATCCATTGTACATTACCTCAGCCAAAGCTTCAGACTTAATATCAAAAAACAGGAAGGCTTTATTTTGAGATTTTAGAAAATCGTACGTGTATTTTGTATGGGCTTTATCAACATACTCCATAGTTTTAAAAGGAAGGAGTTGAGGAAATGTTTGCGTAAAACAACTGAAGTTAAAAATAACTCCAAAGACAATCAATAAAAAGAATTTCATTTTGCAGCTAAATAAAATTAGGGTGCCGGGTAGAATTTAAATTCTGTTCTCCGGTTTTTAGCATGGTCTGGCTCCTCACACTTAACGCCATCTTTACAACTATTTAAAATTTCTGTTTCACCTTTTCCTATTGCCTTGAGTCTTGTTTTTACAATGCCTTTCGATGTCAGGTATATTAATATGGCAGAGGATTGTTTCATTGTTAAAGTATTATTAGCACTGGTTTCGCCATTGCTATCAGTATGGGTAATGATCTCAAGGTTTGTTTTTGGATTGTCTTTTAATTTAGAAAGTACTTTGCCTAATTTAGCAATAGCATCGGGCGCCAATACCGTTTCTTTCAATTTAAACAAAGACTCAGTGGAATAGAGATTTTTTAAACTTTTATCATTATCTGATTTTGAAGAAGCACCGTTATCTGACATAGTTTTTAAATAGGGCATTTCTACATCCAGTAAATTATATTCATATCCTATTTCATTTTTGGTGAATGGAGAAATAATCTCTCCATTTATGGTTGTTAAAAACAACGACGCATCTTCGGATACCTTAGAGCTGGCTTTAATAAAAAGGCTCATAGGTAATTGAGCATTAATATCTCTCAAAATAAAAGAGCCTTTCTCATCCAGAATAACGGATTGTATAGTATCTTTTGGGGAGTTCATAAACCATACTTTTTCATTCGCAAGAGCAGTTAAAGATCCTTGTCCGAACATGATCTTTCCGGCAATTTTTGTTTGAACATCTGTACTTAATTCAACATTTCTTTTTGAATCAAGGTAAGATATAATTGTTTTTAGAGGTGGGTTGATAGCAACAATTTTTCCATATTCATCAATTAAAAAACTACTATTTGTTTCTTTTATTTTATAGTTTTTTACGAAAAGGTCGTTGTAGCCCTTTTGTGCGATACAATTATTTAATTTTAGAAGATCATACTTTACTAGATCTTCTGCCCAGGCATTTTTATCACTTTGTAATGCTACAGCAACCATATCAAATCCATCCGCTGTTTTATAACCAATATCTGAATATTTCGAATACAATTTTTTGTACTTATAAATATTTTCTTTTGACTTTGAAACCGAAGAAGACCAGAAAAACAAAAGAACCATTTTATTTTCATAAGGAAAGGTAAAACTCTGAATAGAATTATTGGTGGATGGTAATACTAAACCTGGCGCGTTATCACCAATATTCAAATGGCTATCCTGAGAATGACATACCTTTGTGAAAAGTAATTGAATTACTAAAAAATAAAAAAGGGCCTGCTTCATATAGTTATAATTACTCTTGTTCATATTTTATCTCTCTTCTTTTGGTTAGAAAGATTAAATTATTTTTTTAATTGCGATTCCAAAGCTGTTTGTAATGCTTCTCCTCTTAAATTCTTTGCAATGATAATTCCGTTCTCATCAACCAATACATTTGAAGGAATACTATTCACGCCATAACGTTTTGCAGCTGCATTATTCCATCCCTGAAGGTCACTAACATGGTATGGCCAGATCAACTGATCCTTTTCAATTGCTTTTTCCCAAGCCAGGTTGTTTTGATCTAAAGAGACACTTAGCACTTCAAAGCCTTTTCCGTTTTTAAAAAGGCTGGTGTGGTATTTATTGTATGCTGCCACTACGGCAGGATTTTCAGCACGGCAAGGGCCGCACCAGCTTGCCCAAAAATCAACCAGTACCAGTTTTCCTTTAAAAGAGGATAAAGTGATGACGTTTCCTTTTGGAGCCGCCATCATAATCTCAGGTGCTTTGTTCCCTAAATTAATTCCTTCCGTTGCTTCAACTTTTATAACTGAACCATTTTTATTTTCTTCTACGGGTGAGGAGGCAACAGCTGTTGTAGCTTTTTTGCTTTTGCAGGCAAACAAAAAACCGCAAATAAAAAGGGCAACGATTATTTTAGTAAATTTCATTTATTTAATTTTCTTTTCTTATAATTTCTGCACCAATTGCATTTAAGCGGCCGTCAATATTTTGGTATCCTCTGTCAATCTGGTTAATATTAAAAATTGTACTCTTACCTTTTGCACTCATTGCTGCTATTAATAACGCAACGCCAGCCCTAATATCTGGTGATGCCATTTGAATAGCACGCAACTGTACTTTTCTATCAAGACCCATTACTGTAGCGCGGTGAGGATCACATAAGATGATTTGCGCTCCCATATCAATTAATTTATCTACAAAAAACACACGGCTCTCAAACATTTTTTGATGAATTAAAATATTACCACGAGCTTGTGTGGCAGTAACTAACATGATGCTCAATAAATCAGGAGTAAAACCCGGCCAAATAGCATCGGCAACCGTTAACATCGAACCATCAATAAACGATTCAATTTCATAATGTTGCTGAGAAGGAATATAAATATCATCACCGCGGCGTTCCATTTGAATTCCCAGGCGAGAAAATACTTTTGGGATGCAACCTAAATTGTCATAAGACACATCTTTGATAGTGATCTCTGATTGAGTCATGGCTGCTAAGCCAATGAAAGAACCAATCTCAATCATATCAGGTAATATACGGTGTGTGGTCCCTGTTAAAGACGTTACTCCTTGTATGGTTAATAAATTAGATCCAACTCCGGTGATCTTCGCTCCCATGCGGTTCAGCATTTTACATAATTGCTGTAAATAGGGTTCGCAGGCGGCATTGTAAATAGTTGTTGTTCCTTCTGCTAACACAGCAGCCATCACAATATTTGCGGTTCCCGTTACAGATGCTTCATCCAGTAACATGTACGCACCTTTCAGCTTATCGGCTGTAACTTTAAAATTTTCTGTTTCGCTATCGTATTCAAATTTGGCTCCCAGGTTCTCAAAACCAATAAAATGGGTATCCATACGTCTGCGTCCAATCTTATCTCCTCCTGGTTTTGGCATGTAAGCTCTTCCAAAACGGGCAAGCATGGGGCCAATAATCATGGTGGAACCTCTTAAGCCTCCGCCTTTCTTTTTAAATTCCGGGGAAACCAAATAATCCACATTAATGGCATCAGATTGAAAAGTGTATTCTTCGTGTCCTGTTTTTTCTACTTTTACTCCCAGGTCACTTAAAAGGTCAATTAATTTTTTGATATCAACGATATCCGGAATATTACTGATCGTTACTTTTTCAGGGGTGAGTATTACAGCACATAAAATTTGTAGCGCTTCATTCTTTGCTCCCTGCGGGATGATATCCCCTTTTAATTGTTTACCACCGGTAACTTCAAAAATAGCCATATATTATGATGTTGGACGATTGTTATTATTTCTGTGTTTAAATTTGCTTTTGTTATTTTTTTTGTGGCGATTTTTATTATTTCCACCACCGGCATTCACCGTAATTGGCATTTGATTATTATGAGTTTTGTTTTTGAGTTCATTGGCATGAGTTAAGGCAGCCGACTCATCAATCACTAATTCATTATTGGTCATTTCTTTAAATTGTTTAAAGATGACATCATCCGTTACAGAATCCTTGTTCCAGTTTACGTAAGATTTTTTTAAATGGTTTGCGATCAAACGAGTAAGTTCATTTTTCTCAGGTCCGTCTTCAAATTTTTTCGCTTCGTCAATGATCCTTTCTATTGTTTTACCATAATGCTTATAACGGATTTTGGTTGCAGGATAAGGAACATTCTTAGGTTTTGTAGTAAAAGTTTCTGCATTTGGACGCGGATATGGTGAATCAACATCTAATTTGAATTTAGAAATCAAAAATAAATGATCCCACAATTTATGTGTAAAATCAGCAATATCACGCAAATGGGGGTTTAGTTGCCCCATAATCTGAATGATGGCTCTGGCGCACTTATTGCGTTCGTCCCTATCTTCAATAGTAATGCAGTGATCAACCATAACCTGAATATTTCTTCCGTATTCCGGTATCTCTAAATGGGGAAGTTGTGTATTGTATTCCATAGCTTAATTATAAAGCCTAAATATAAGAAATTTTACGTCATGTTTTGCGACTTTTTTAAGAGATATAAAGAGTCAAAGGTTAATAAACTCAGGCTTTTTTTGAGATGAAATTTTCGGTAATTATAATTTTACCACCGCAGAGAAAAAAGAGAAAATGAGATCGCAGAGTTTAAAAAAAAAGATTTGTATATAATAAGAAAAAATTCCAAATAAACTAAATCTCTTCGTTAAAAAAAGTGTTTTTAAAACTTCTTTACCATTACAAAATCATTCATCAGGTAGCCATTGCCGATATCAAAATCTTCTACTTTTTTTATCTTAAATCCATTTTTAAAATAAAAATTAATGGACTTAAAATTTTGACGATTTACAGTGAGAATCAGTAATTTAGGATGAATCGTTTCAATCAGTAGATCAAGCACTTTTGTGCCAATTCCTAAATTGGATTTTTGCTGGTCGATATAAAATTTATGAAGAAAATAATCTGAATCTTTATCTAAACTCACTGATAAAAACCCAATTTCCTTTTCATCATTTTCAATGATATACATTTGATGATTCTTTTCATGGACTTGGTCCGTTATGCTTTGATGACTGTACATTTTTTCAAGCATATAATCCACTTGTTTTTGCCCGATTATCTTTACATAATGGTCGTTCCAAATTTTATGTGCCAGTTTTGAAATTGTATCGAAATCTTTTTCGTTGGCTTTTCTTAAGTGTAACATCTCAACAAGTATTTGTGTATCTTTACGCTTCTATAATTCAAGCTTAAAATTGAAACCGAATATACAGCAAAAAATAACAATCAAAAACCGTCGCGCAAGTTTCGATTATAGTTTTATTGAAAAATACACGGCAGGTATTGTTTTAGTTGGTACTGAAATTAAAGCGATCCGCGAAGGAAAAGCTTCTTTGGTGGATAGCTTTTGTTATTTCAGAAACGATGAATTATTCGTTAAAAATTTAAATATCAGCATTTATACGGAAGGTAATTTATATAACCATGAACCCACGCGGGAACGTAAATTACTGTTAAACCGTCAGGAATTAAACAAGCTTCAAAAGAAGATGACAGATAAGGGATTAACAATTATCCCTACTCTTTTATTTACTTCAGATAATGGTTATGCAAAAGTTGAAATAGCTTTATCAAAAGGAAAAAAGACGTTTGATAAACGCGACGATCTTAAAACAAAGGACCTGAACCGTGAAATGGACCGAAAATTCAAATAAGTTAAAACAAATTTCACATTTAATTTAATATGAAACTGGCAAGTTGCCTTCAGAAACGAAGGCGTAAGACACATTAAAAATAACAACATCAACTTATGAAAAAATTATATTTTTTAGCCGCTATTGTGAGTTTAGGCTGCTTATCGTGCAAAGCAAAAAAAGAAACAACAAAAACAGAAACCCCTCCAATAACAGAAAATAATCAAACGATTGACAACGCAGTGACTTACAGATTAATTGTTTCGTTTATCAGTAAAGGTGCAGGTCTTGATCGCAGCAAACAGGAGGCATTTTTAGCTTATGTTGAAGCGCATCCTAAGAAACCAGCCTATAAAACGGTTTTATGGGGAAGAGAAGGTGAAACGGATTATTGTTTTTCTTTATCAGAACTACAAACCAAAGCAGAGATGAATTCCTTTTTTGAAAATGTTAAAAAGATTGCCGCAAGTAGCGATATGATGCAGCTTTCAGAAAATGTAGAAAGTCAGCACAAAGGCAGATAAGCTTTTAGCATATAAGTTTCCGCTTTTATCGATTTTATTATCTTTTTCAACAAATAAGTTAGTTTTTAGTCCTAAATTGTGGAAAACAGGTTCGGAAATGACCCGTTTTTTTTTGTATTTTTGCACCCTAACTAAAACTAAATTCTTTTTATAATGAACGAAATTGGATTAAAGGCACAAGATGCTTCTGTTGCCCAATTAGGCTTAGCAAATGTTGAAATGGCTTATTGGAATTTACATCCATCTGAACTGATTGAAGAAACAATTGTTCGTGGACAAGGAGAATTAACTGATGTTGGCGCTTTAGCTATTGATACCGGTGAATTTACTGGACGCTCTCCAAAAGATAAATTTGTTGTTTATGATGAGAATACCAAAGACAGTGTTTGGTGGGGTGATGTAAACAATCGCTTTGAAGCAGACAAATTTGATGCATTACATAACCGTATGTTAGCTTACTTAGGTAACAAAGAAATTTGGGTAAGAGATGCGTATGCCTGTGCTGATCCTTCATATAGAATAAATATCCGTGTGGTGAACGAAACTCCCTGGGCTAATTTATTCTCTTATAACTTATTTTTACGTCCAACCGCTGAAGAAATTAAAACCTTCAAACACGACTGGGTAATTATAAATGCGCCTGGTTTTAAAGCAGATCCTAAAATTGACGGTACACGTCAGCATAATTTCGCGATCATCAACTTCACAAAAAAAACTATTTTAATTGGTGGAACTGGCTATACCGGCGAAATTAAGAAATCAATTTTTGCTGTGTTGAACTATATTTTACCACACGAAAAGAAAGTTCTTTCCATGCATTGCTCTGCAAACATTGGTAAAGATGGTGATACTGCAATTTTCTTCGGTTTATCAGGAACAGGTAAAACAACTTTATCTGCTGATCCTAACCGCAAATTAATTGGTGATGATGAGCACGGATGGGCAGACAAATCAGTATTTAATTTTGAAGGTGGTTGCTACGCTAAATGTGTAGATCTGACCGCAGAAAAAGAACCTCAGATTTTCAATGCCATTAAATTTGGTTCATTATTAGAGAATATCAATTATTTTGAAGATACAACTACAGTAAACTACGCTGATATTTCCCGTACGGAAAATACACGTGTAAGTTACCCTGCTAATTATATTGATAACGCCGTTACACCTGCTGTTGGAGATATTCCTAAAAACATTTTCTTTTTAACATGCGATGCATTTGGTGTTTTACCTCCAATCTCCAAATTAACAACAGGACAAGCCATGTATAATTTCATTTCAGGTTACACCGCAAAAGTAGCGGGTACTGAAATGGGAATTACAGAACCAACTACTACTTTCTCTGCTTGTTTTGGAAAAGCTTTTTTACCATTACACCCCACAAAATATGCTGAGTTATTAGGAGATAAATTAAAGAAACACAATGTAAACGTTTGGTTGTTGAATACCGGATGGGTTGGTGGTTCTTACGGTGTTGGTAACCGTATTAAGTTATCTTATACCCGTGCTTTAATTACAGCGGCATTAAGCGGAGAATTAGATAAAGTAGAATTTGGTACTACACCATATTTTGGTTTAAAATTCCCGAAATCTTGTACAGGAGTTCCTGCTGAGATTTTAGAACCACAAAACGCCTGGAAAGACAAAGAAGCTTTCAGCAAAACAGCACAAAATTTAGCAGGTCAGTTTGTTAAGAATTTTGAGCAATATGCATCAGCTGCTAATGAAGAAATTTTAGCGGCAGCTCCAAAAGTAGCACAGGAAGCTTAATTTTTTTTTAATCTTGAAACCCTCGGTTCATCACCGGGGGTTTTTTATTTTTACGAAATACCTGCGCACAATTATTAATGATAAATATTATCTTTAAATTGTCATCCAATTATTGGGCACCATGGAACACGAGGAAACACATTTAAAGAGTTCACAATTCATTACCGATGTGGTAATTGGAATGAGTGATGGCTTAACAGTACCATTTGCACTGGCAGCGGGTTTGAGCGGCGCGGTTCATGAAAACAGTATTATTATTACTGCCGGTATTGCTGAAATCGTTGCCGGAAGTATTGCTATGGGACTTGGTGGTTACCTGGCGGGGAAAACAGAACTTGAACACTATGAAAGTGAACTCAAAAAAGAATATGAGGAAGTAGAACGAATTCCTGAAAAAGAGATACATGAAGTAAAAGAAGTATTTGCCGAATACGGTTTGTGTGAAGAACACCAGGACATCATTGCCCGTGAACTGGCAAAGGATAAAGACAAGTGGGTGAATTTTATGATGAGATTTGAATTAGGATTAGAAAAACCACATCCAAAACGTGCACAGCACAGTGCACTAACCATTGGAATATCTTATATTATTGGAGGTTTCCTACCACTTTTTGCTTATTTTTTAACAGAGACTCCCGGCAATGGATTAATGCTTTCTGCCATTATAACGACAATCTGTTTATTTGTGTTTGGTTATTTCAAGAGTAAAGTCACAGGCCAGCCACCTATTTATGGAGCTTTAAAAGTTACACTCATTGGTTTAATTGCAGCAGGAGCTGCCTTCGGTATTGCCAAATTAATTTCTGAATAGTTTCTTATGACATTGATAGAACAATACATCGCTCAAAACAATTTCGGAAAAACCCTGGGAATGGATTTTAAGATTGTTGAACCAGGACTGGTGCATTATTTTTTAACCATTAAGCAAGAACATCTTGCCACTCCAAAAGCGGCTCACGGCGGCGTAATTTCTGCTTTTATGGATGGTTTGTTGGGTGTAACTGCCTTATCTATTTCTGCTAAAGACAATCATATAGTTTCTACAGTAGAGTTCAAACTTAATTTTTTTGCGGCTGCATTTGTGGGTGATACCTTACAAGGAATTGGAAAATTAGAACACCAGGGCAAACGCCTGATTGTGACTAGTGCTGAAATCCTTTGTCCTTTAAGAAACAATATAGTTATCGCAAAAGCATTAGGCACATTTAATACATATCCGGCTGAGAAGGCTGGGTATTTGATTTAATTCAAGGTCATAGTTTTTAACCATTAGGACGCGTTCTTGCTAAGAGACAGCAGGAACCGGGCTGTCGCAACAATCTTTTGCAAGAGGCAGGCAGGATTTTCGCTTGCATCCCTCGTGCAGTTTTAATCTTGTAAACCAGTGTGAGGGATAGAGGCTTTTGTTTGAGCTCTTTTTTTTATCCCGAAAGGTAAATAAAAAAGCGAGTGCCGAAAGCCTGACCCGCCAGCTGGCGGGGCACACCCAAATATTTAAAACAGAAATTAGTTTAGAATGATTCTCTCCCGATAGTTATCGGGACGCTCGAAGTGACAAATACTTACAAAGATTTCTTCAAATTATTGATAGGGTTTGTCCAGTCAAAATAGCATGTAAATAAAAAGAGCAACTGAAAAATCAGTTGCTCCCTTAAACTAGTTATTATTTTAATTAATTATTGTGCAGATGTACCACATTCAACTGAAGACACACTATTGTTGCAATCAAAATATACAATGGCAACAAGTGCAGACATAACTTGTGGACAAATTTCGCTATTACATTTTACTTTTGCATAAAGAGTAACCTTATGTAAAGATCCTGATACAAAACATATACCAGTAGTTTCAACACTCGCTGCAATATCATAACCTTGAGCAGTGTAATTATTAACACAATCGGCGGCAGCTCCGCGAGCTTTTCCAATTAATGCGTTATCGTTGTTGGATTGAGCATTTACATTAGCTCCGAAAACTAAAAATGCCATTACAGCAATTGGTTTCAAAATAGATTTCATAGATTATTTTTAAATTAATTTGGGCGCAAAAATAATACTATTATTAAAATCTGCAAATAAATTACAGTTTCTTCAACAAACTATTGATACTTGTTTTTTCAGTTAAGATAGAATGCAGATCAGCTATCGCTACCCTGTCTTGTTTCATCGTATCTCTATGACGAATGGTTACAGTTTTATCTTCTAAACTTTGGTGATCCACTGTTATACAGAAAGGTGTTCCAATGGCATCCTGTCTTCTGTAACGTTTACCAACGGTATCTTTTTCATCATAAGCCAACATGAAATCAAATTTAAGATCTTTCATGATGCTTTCTGCCAGTTCAGGTAATCCGTCTTTTTTAACTAATGGAAATATTGCCGCTTTATAAGGCGCTAATGCAGGAGGTAAATTCAACACCGTTCTGGTATCACCTCCTTCTAAACTTTCTTCAACTAATGCAGAAGATAAAATCGATAAAAACAATCTATCTAAACCAACCGATGTTTCCAAAACATAAGGCACATAACTTTCATTGGTTTCTGAATCAAAATACTGTAATTTTTTTCCTGAAAATTCCTGGTGTTGTTTTAAATCAAAATCGGTACGGGAATGAATTCCTTCCTGTTCTTTAAATCCAAACGGAAATTGGTGTTCGATATCACAGGCTGCATTGGCGTAGTGCGCTAATTTTAAATGATCATGAAAACGGTATTTCTCTGAACCCAAACCAAGCGCTAAGTGCCAGTTTAAACGGGCTTTTTTCCAGTAATTATACCACTCCATTTCAGTTCCCGGTTTAATAAAGAACTGCATTTCCATTTGTTCAAATTCTCGCATACGGAAAATGAATTGCCTCGCTACGATCTCATTACGGAAAGCTTTTCCGGTTTGAGCAATGCCAAACGGCAATTTCATACGTCCTGTTTTTTGAACGTTTAAATAATTTACAAAAATACCTTGCGCAGTTTCCGGACGTAAATAAATAATATTTGTTTCATCAGTCACTGCGCCTGTTGAAGTATTGAACATTAAATTGAACTGACGTACATCTGTCCAGTTTTTTGTTCCGCTGATAGGACAAACAATTTCCAAATCAACAATGATCTGTTTTACTTCTTCTAAATTATTTGCATTTAATGCTGTTTTAAAACGTTCGTTGATTGCATCAATTTTATCCTGGTATTCTTTTACGCGGCCGTTAGTTGACTTGAACATTTCTGCATCAAAATTCTCAAAACGCTTGGCTGCTTTTTCAACTTCTTTATTGATCTTATCTTCAAATTTAGCAACATGTTCTTCAATTAACACATCGGCACGGTAACGCTTTTTACTGTCTTTGTTATCAATTAAAGGATCGTTAAAGGCATCTACGTGCCCACTTGCTTTCCACGTTGTAGGATGCATAAAAATAGCAGAATCAATACCAACAATATTTTCATTCATTTGTACCATGGCTTTCCACCAGTACTCGCGAATATTCTTCTTTAATTCTACTCCCATTTGTCCGTAATCATACACGGCGCTTAAACCATCATAAATTTCACTACTCTGAAAAATAAATCCGTATTCTTTACAGTGAGAAATAATTGTTTTAAAAAAATCTTCGGGTTTTATATTTGACATAAGTTTAGAAAGTTTAAAAGTTTCAAATTTAATATTTTACTGAACATTAGTTTACCATCCAATTATCAATTAATCGAATGTTACCAACAAATACAGCTATTAAGGAAATTGCTTTTCGGTGAGAATTTATATCTTCAACAGGCTCCAGAGTATCTGCATCACAAACCTCATAATAATCCAGTTTCATATTGTTATTGGTACATTCCTGACTTACATACGATTTGGCTTCCTTTACTCCGTTTTTATGAATTATTTTTATGGCCTGTTGCATGATAAAAGGAACCAACGTTGCTGTTTTACGTTCTTCTTTTGATAATCTTATGTTTCGTGAACTCATAGCCAAACCATCCGGCTCACGCAAAATGGGACAGGCAACAATTTCAACCGGTAAATGAAGCTGTTTAACAAGATTTTTCACCACCATTACCTGCTGGTAATCCTTGCTTCCAAAGAAAGCCTTATCCGGTTTAATACCTTCCAGTAGTATGCTTACCACTTGCCCAACTCCATTGAAGTGTCCGGGACGGTGCGCTCCTTCTAAAATCGTATCCAGGTAACCAAAATCAAACTGTCTACTGTCATTCTCCGGATAAACATCCTTAACATCAGGCATAT
Organism: Bacteroidia bacterium; assembly: GCA_031428235.1. GTDB lineage: Bacteria > Bacteroidota > Bacteroidia > B-17B0 > Aurantibacillaceae > UBA4416. The sequence goes on from JANPOX010000670.1 coordinate 22,929, forward strand.
ATAAGATATCACAACCGGCACTTTCCAGCAATTTTATATCAGCTTCCGGTGTTCTGGGATAAAGTGTAAGGTCGGAGGCATTATTAAACTGGGTTGGATTCACAAAAATGGAACAAATGGTAATATCAGTTTGCTGCTTGGAAATACGGATCAAGGAGAGGTGGCCTTCATGTAAAGCGCCCATTGTTGGAACAAAACCTATGGTAGCTTTTTGCTGCTTTTTGGGAGCAAGAATTTCCACCAATTCAGTTATTTTACTTATAATAAGCATTTTTTAGCTTTTTAATTGAAATAATAGGCTCCAAAGCTAAATAATACTTTGATATATGGATTTTTTTTTATTACTTTTGTATGTCGTTAAAATCCACTACTTAAATCAATCTAATATATGAGAAAAGCAAGAGTTCTTTTTGTGTCGCAAGAGATTACCCCTTATTTGGATGAAACCCACATCGGAAAAATAGCCAGAAGATTACCTCAGGCAATTCAGGAAAGAGGGAAAGAAATAAGAACTTTTATGCCTAAGTATGGCAATATTAACGAAAGACGCCACCAATTACATGAGGTGATCCGTTTATCAGGTATGAATATCGTTATTAATAACGCCGATCATCCGTTAATTATTAAAGTAGCATCGATCCCAACGGCTCGTATGCAGGTTTATTTTATTGATAATGATGATTATTTTCAGCGTAAATCGGTTTTAACCGACAAAGCAACCGGAAAATATTTTGATGATAATGATGAACGTACCGTATTTTTTAACCGTGGAGTAATTGAAACTGTTAAAAAACTAGGTTGGGCACCAGATGTTATTCATTGCCATGGGTGGTTTACAGGTTTAATTCCATTGTATATCAAAAAAGCATTTACTGAAGATCCATTATTCGCCGAAACTAAAATCATCTTTACCATTTATGAAGAAGAATTTACAAAAGCATTAAATAAAAAGATCATCGATAAGGCCATTATTGATGGCATTACCAAAAAAGAATTAAAACACCTGGAAGATGCTACTTACGTGAATTTGATGAAATTAGCTATCGATCACGCAGACGGTATTTCTTTTGGAAGCGAAAAAATAAACGAAGAATTAGTGAAATATGCTAAAAAATCAGGCAAGCCATTATTGGAGTTCAAAGGAGAAGCAGAATATGCTGATGCTTATAACGAATTCTATGATCTTGTTTTAGAAGACAGCACTATTTTAGCGGACTAATAAATTATACACTTTTAACTATTTTAAACGCATAATTTTCATTAATTATGCGTTTTTAATTATCCTCTATGACCAAATTAACTACCGGACTATTTTTTTTAATGTTTTGCCTTGTCTTTTCATGCAAGAAAAAAGCAGATGATAGCGTTTTAGGTCTGGATGTACAGCCTGAAAACGATATGGTAGAATTAACCATAAGTGACACTTCCTCTATTTTTATGTACACTCAAAAAGCAGAGAATACCATAAAATCTTACAATGATCAGTATAAATACCTCGGATCAAATCAGGATCCCATTTTTGGTCGCACCGATGCCAGTATTTATGCCAACTTTTCCATTTCAAATAACCTCACCAACGTTAGCTTTGGTGCAAATCCCGTGTTGGATTCCGCCGAAATGGTGATCCGATTTTTAGGCCAAGCACTTGGAGACACCTCTACTTCGTTAACATATCAGGTGCACTTGTTGTCTGAAAAGCTTGTAGCAGGAACTTCTTATTCTGTGACTAGTCATCTTAATAAATCCATTTCAACGGTAAGCAACATAACCGGTAAATTAAGAGTAAGAGGCGGTAATGTGTGTCTTGTATTGCCTTTAGATTATAATATGGCTCAATACATTTTACAAACCAATGCTAACCTAACTAATAACACTGCTTTTCAAAATGCTTACAAAGGTTTTTATATTACCACATCTAATTCTTCTTTAGGTGCACCAGGTGCGGGCGCTATCAGACGTTTCAATCTGGATGACGTTGTATCAGGTGTAAATATTTATTATCATGATGGAAATTCAGTAAGCTCAAAAGGTCAGGTATTCCAATTCACTTTCAGGGGATCAGATGCGGTAAGGTTTAACCATATTGATCATAATTATGTTGCAGGAGCTTCACTTAATTTATTTGATCAGATTTCAGGAACAGAAGCCACAGCACTAATAAAAGGGGATTCCGCTGTTTATTTAAACAGTTTTGGAGGAACCAGGATAAAAGTTTACTTGCCATACATTAAAAATTTCACAGATTCACAAAAAGTTTCTATCAGC
>JANPOX010000671.1:0-3117 GCA_031428235.1 Bacteroidia bacterium
TGCTGATGGTTCAATTCCAAGTACTTTATAATCGGAATTACTATCTCTGTAGAACATATTTTTCAAGCTCTCAAAATCACTTTGTGGTACGCCCATTAAATTGGCAATGCGATTAATCAATTGAATTTCAACATCAGATACATGGCCATCTGCTTTTGCAATCCCGAATAAATAATGCAATAACTGAATACGAACTTCTACTTGCGTTCGCAGTTTAATATCATTACAAATTTGTTCCAAAGGAATTTCTCCTCCATTTACAAAATGTTTCAGAGTTTGTAAATGTGCGCTCGAAAACTGAGGGCCAAATTGCTGTGCGAAAAAAGATTTGATATAATCCAGCTCTACTTTTAATACTTTACCATCTGCACGCATTACCGCAGCTGATAAGGCAATGAGCATGGTTGCAAAATCTCCGTGATCTCGTCCTGCCCTTTGTTGATAATAAGAAAATACATCATCCGTACTTCCCCCTTTTTTGCTTCCCGTAGCAAAATTATCTATAAATGATCCTACAATAAAACCAAGGAATGCGCCTAATAAATTTCTGCCAAGGAAGAAAAAACCAATGATGGCGCCTATGAACTTAAACAATGTATACTATTTTAATTGTGAATAAAGGGTGTAAATATACTATTTTACTGTTTTAAACTCACAGTAACATCAAAATAGTTTCTGATTTAAAACGATGAGTTCCTAGGTTTTTATAATTTCTTAGCTTTTCGCTTCCTTCATTTGCATAAACATCTCGTTGAAACGAATACGAACTTTTTCTATGAAAGTTTCGTCAATGAGTTTCTTTAAACCGTCCACTGATCTGACATCTTCCGTGAAAAATTTAAAAGCTTGTTCCATTGGACCGGCTTCAAACTTCACAATAAATTTATCATTCATCTGAAAAATGGAAATGCTCATGGAAGCATGTGGTATAGAATCAATAATACGCATAACTTATTTTTCGAATGCCTTTTTAAAATTAAACATGTTTTTGAGGATGCCCATCGGTGATGTATTTCGGTCACCATCTTCGTGAATACGGCCTAAAATAGCATGAGCCAAAGAAGCATAATGTGCTTTACCAACAGCTTTTAATGCTTGCTCTGCTTTTTCATCTCCATTGATGATGTTTGAACACGCGGCCCAATCAAATGCTTTACGCTCTATTAAAAACTGAAAAGCTTTGGTATCATCCCAAATAGAATTGACAAAAGCTGCTAATTCAAAATACTTATTATCAATTAAAAACTTAAACGCTTTTTTATCATCTCGTATGGCATCTAATACGGCTATTAATTCTCTATAGTTATTTTCAATCAGCCAATTAAATGCTTCTACATCTCCGAAAATATGTTTTCCAAATTGTTCAATCGCGTATGGAGTGTATTCTTTCATGAAATTAAACTATTTATTTGCAAGTATAAATGTAAAAAAATTAAACCCCTTATACAATTATTATTGGTTGCGTGAATAAATTTCTAAATTATACAGCCGTTAAAAAGCGTTAAGAAACAATCTGCAAAATTATATTAGTTATATTTGTCAACTATTTTAAAATAGAACTTTTAAATGCAATCAACAGAAAAAATGAATGTGCCTGTAGGTACAAAAGCTCTGATAATGTCAAAACGCTATTATGGTGTATTGAGCAAGTGCCTGGAAGATCTGGAGATTGAACGTTATTATTCTATGTTATACTTTTTGTCTGAAAATGATGGATGTACACAACAACATATATGTAACAATTTAGCAGTGGATAAAACCGCTATGGTAAAAGTGATTGATTATCTAATCAAAGCCGGTTACATTGACCGAAATGTGAACCCAGATGATAGACGTGAGCATTTTATTGTATTGACAAAAAAAGGAGTGAAACATACCCAGGAAATTGTGAATGCTTTTAAATCGCTTGATGATAAAATATTTGAGAATGTTTCTAAAACCGAAAAAGAGATTTTTATTAAAGTGCTTTGCCGGTTAACCTCTACCTTAGAGATATTGCCATCTAATGACCTTTTCTTTAATTACAAAAAGACAGCCCGCAAACAGAATAAGAAAAGTAATGTTGCTAAATTATAAGATATGAAAAAAATACCAAACTGGATCATCATTGTGGTTGTAATCGCCCTCATTGTTGCATCTAAATTTATTTTCTTTAATAAAAAGGAAGAAGATAAGATGGGTGCAAAAGGGAAAAATAAGGGTCCGATTGCTGTTAATTATTATGTTGTAAATCCTGTGGCTTTTAGTAACGATGTGTTTGCCACCGGGAAAATCGGCGCTATTAATCAGGTAGATATTTTACCGGAGGTTAATGGCAAAGTAACAGGCATTTATTTTAAAGAAGGTGAAACAGTTGCGAAAGGAAGTTTATTAGTGAAGTTGAATGATGCTGATTTACAGGCACAATTTTTAAAAGCAAAAACACAAATCGCTTTATCGGAACAAAAACTGGAGCGTTTAAAAAAATTGACCACGATTAATGGTGTAAGTCAGGAAGAATTTGACATTCAGCAAAACGAATTAAATTCTTTAAAAGCAGATCAGTCTTACATTCAGGCTCAGCTGGCAAAAACCTCTATCACTGCGCCCTTTTCGGGAATCGTTGGATTAAAAAATATCAGTGAAGGATCTTTTGTGAATTCATCCACTCCCATGGTTTCTCTTGTTCAGGTAAAACCTTTGTTTGTTGAATTTTCTGTTCCCGAAAAGTATAGTAGTTTATTTAAAAAAGGTATCAAAATAAATTTTTCGGCAGAGAACGCTAAGGAAATGTATCCGGCATCCATTTATGCAATTGAACCAAAAGTAGATGAAATGACTAAAACCATAAAAGCCCGTGCAATGTACGAAGGAACTCAAACATTTTATCCGGGTAGTTTTGTGAAAGTGTTTGCTAATCTCGGACAAACAGAAAACGCCTTAATGATACCAACGCAATGTGTGATTCCTACTTTAAAAGGACAAAAAGTAATTATCAGTAAAAACGGTATTGCAGATGAAGTACCGGTAACGATTGGTGTGCGCACCGATGATAAAATTCAAATTGTGGAAGGCTTGCACGCAGGTGATACGGTTATTACAACCGGTTTATTATCGGTGAAAAAAGAAATGCCTTTA
>JANPOX010000672.1:0-12023 GCA_031428235.1 Bacteroidia bacterium
GGGAATATTAAAACTGATATCCGATTAAAGAATAATTCCAAAACAAATATTGTTGAATATTCCGGATCCATCACTACAACAAATTTTTATTTATCCAGATTAGTTCCGGATGCAAAATTTGTGGGGCCTATTTCCTTAACCACTAAAATAAAAGGGAAAGGTATAACGATGAAAGAACTCGATGCCACTTTTGATGGCTTGGTTAAATCAGTGTTCTACAATGGCTATCAATACAATAATGTGAAGTTGGATGGAATATTTAGGAAACAAATATTTACCGGTTACGTTGTAAGCAGGGATTCCAATGCCAATTTTGATTTTAACGGCACCATTGACTTTAATAACAAGGTACCTAAAATGGATTTCATTTCAACGATCAATAATTTTGATTTGGAAAAGACTCATTTTTCAACACCACAATTAAATGGAAAAATCTCTTCGCAAATTTTAATTAACCTCAATGGAAACAGTATCGATAATTTAAGCGGACTCATAAATTTTGATAATACAATATATAGCACCGCGCAGAAGACATATACGCTTAGCAGTTTTAACCTTGAGCTGGATCAATCTACTTCAATTAAAAACATAAAGCTGAATTCTAATATAGCTAATGTTCAGTTGGCCGGCAGATATAATCTAAGTACTCTTCCTGATGCTTTTAAGCAATATATGAATGAGTACTTTCCTACCATTGTCAAATCAAATTCAAAGTATATATATAGCGATAAAGTAGATATTTCGATTAAGATAAAAAACTTCAAGATTGTCAAAGAGTTATTTCTCAACGATTTGATGATAAGTGCCAATACACAGATAGAAGGATCTTTTGATGCTTCCATAAATTATTTATATCTCAAATCGAACAGCGAGCTTATTGAATACTCCGGAATTAAATTCAGGAATAATGAGTTTAGTGTTAACTCACTCCCAAAAGGAGTTTCATTTTCTTACAATGCAAAATCTATTAATGTTTCAGACAGTTTTGCATTTAAAAATCCTAGCCTTACATTAATTGCAAGAGATAAAACAACTGATTTTAATTTAAACTGGGATAATTTAACGAGACCCAATAATGCCGGCATCATTAGTGGTAAAGTTGATTTTGAAAACACAAATGCAACTATTTTTCTCGATAAAATAAAATACGTTGTTGAAGATAGTGTGTGGCAAATAGTGAAAGCAAATCCAATTGTTATTGATACTTCATTATCAGTATCTATTAACTCCTTAACCTTTTATAATCAAAATCAATTAATAACTATTGATGGTAGATTATCAAAAAACAGTAACGATAAAATAGAAGTGTTCATACAGAACTTTAAACTGGCTCAGTTAAATCCTTTTTTACAGAATTCGAAAATAAAAATTGATGGAACTTTAACCGGGAACACAAGTATTTTTGGGGCCTTTGGAAAAACACTGGTCTCAAGTGATATTAGTTTTACTGACCTTAAGTTAAATAATAAGCTCATCGGCTATGGCCAGGTAAAGACTGAATACAATCCGGAAAAAGAATTTGTTAATATTAATGGCTACTCAGCTTTCGCAAAGGATTTTGATGGAAACTTGATGAAGAACATTGTGTTTGACGGCTTTTATTATCCTAAAAGAAAAACAGACAATTTAGATCTTACTTTTAAAACGGAACCATTCGATCTTTCATTGTTGCAGCCATTCCTTCAGGATATTCTCACATTTAAAGTCGGCTTTTTAAATGGTCAGGGAAAGGTCACAGGTACTTTGGATAAACCTGAAATCAATGGAAAGTTTAAATTTTTTAAATGCATCATCGTTGTCGATTTTTTAAATGTACAATACAGCGTGAACGGTGAAATAGATATTATGCCAAAACAAATCAATTTTGAGAATATTGAGATTCGTGATAAAATGGGAAATAAGGGATATGTTTATGGGAATATATTCCATAATAATTTTTCCGATATGCGCATTGACTTTGATATTAATACCAATAAACTGATGGTATTAAATACAACTGTTGCCAATAATCCATCCTATTATGGCACGGCATATGCCTCCGGAAACGCCGGTATTTATGGATTCCTCGACGATATAAAAATGGAATTGAATATGAGGACCAACGGAGGTAGTTATTTTTATATTCCATTAGATGGGCCATCTGAAATTGGTAGTAATGATTTTATACGGTTTGTAACAAAAGACACGATCAAAACAGTTGTAAAGAAAACAAAATCTAATTTTTCATTGGATTTTAATTTGGAAGCAACCAGGGATGCTGAAGTGCAATTGATCTTTGATGAGAAATCCGGAGATATTATCAAGGCCAGAGGAGACGGAATCCTGCATATGAAAATAGATTCGAAAGGGAAATTTGATATGTTCGGAGATTATGTAATAGCAAGTGGAGATTACCTGTTTACATTAGAAGATTTTGTAACCAAAAAATTTGAAATCCAAAGGGGAAGTTCAATTAAATGGAATGGTAACGTTTATAAAGCCGATATTGATATCACAGCTATATACCGACAAAGAGCTTCTGTAAGGCCTATTTACCCTGCAGATTCCTCAGGAAAAAGATACCCGGTGGATTGTAAACTGTTTATGAAAAATAAATTAACCCAACCTGATATTTCATTTGGGATAGATTTACCAACCATTGATGAAACTGCCCGAAGTAACATAAAAAGTATTTTAAATGACGAAAATGAAATGAATAGACAAGTCTTTTCATTACTACTATTGCGAAGTTTTGTAACACCAAATTCCGTTGCCGGCTCTGGTGGCATTAGCGCCGGTGGTGCTGCTGCGGCTACTGGTTCCGAGATGCTAAGTAATAAAATGAGCAATTGGTTAAATGGTGTTACAAAAGATGTTGATATTGGTGTCAATTACCGGCCTGGAGGAGCCTTAAGCAGCGACGAGTTGGATCTGGCGCTCTCAAAACAATTATTTAATAACAGATTATCAATTGAGGGCAATTTTGGTGTTGCCAGTAATAATGCACCCAGCAGTAATGCAACCGCCACTAAAAGTAATAATTCCGGTAACTTAATTGGTGATGTAACACTGGAATATAAATTAACTGAATCAGGCAGATATAGAGTTAAAGGATTTAACAGAAGTAATGATAATACCGAAGCGGCAACCAGTGGCGGACCTTTTACTCAGGGTGTGGGTATTTTTTATAGAGAAGAGTATGAAAATTTAAGCGAATTGTATAAACGTTACAAAGCTAAATTTAAAAAGAAAGAAAAAAATCCTTAATTTTTTGCCAAATTCTCGTATTTACATTCAAAAAATAATTTCTTATATAATTATTGTTAAGTATTGATAAATAAAGGGTTTCAGGAGATATTTTATATATTTTAAACATTTTATTACTTAAAATCTTTGTAAATTTATAAGAGAATAAGTTTATCAATACAACAAGTAAAAAAAGAAATATGAAAAAAACAAAATATATTGCACTTTTCGCTTCAGCGATAGTTGCTTCTGTCGGTTTATGTTCTGCGGGTTATTATGTTTCAACTCAGGAAAAACTAGAGAATATTATTGTACCCGGCGATTACCCTAAAAAAGATATTCCTTCTAATCCTAATGAAGCTTTTAAAGAAGGGGAAATTCTTGCTTTCCGTTTACACTATGGTATGATGGATGCAGGAGAAATAGTAATGGAAGTTAAACCAGACTTAATCGAAGTTGGCGGACGAAAAGTTTACCATGTGGTTGGTAACGGTTATTCCAAAGGAACGTTTGACTGGTTTTATAAAGTGCGCGACCGTTATGAAACATATATCGATAAAGATGCTATGTTGCCATGGATGTTCGTGAGAAGAGTAAATGAAGGTGGTGTCATTATTAACCAGGATTATACGTTTAATCATTATACCAATAAAGTTGATGTTGGTAGTGGCGAAAAAGTAGATGTGCCCGCGGGAACTCAGGATATGATTTCAGCTTTTTACGCTGCAAGAAACCTGGATATAACCAATTCTAAAGTCGGAGATGTTTTCACCATCAACAGTATTGTGGATAAAGAGATCTGGCCTTTAAAAATCAGGTATGTTGGTAAAGAAAAAATCACTTGCGAGATTGGCACCTTCAACTGTGTAAAATTCAGACCAATTGTTCAAAAAGGTAGGATTTTTAAGCACGAAGAAGACCTGAATGTTTGGTTAACAGATGATAAAAATCATATTCCATTGAGAGCGCAGGCTAAACTGGTGGTAGGTTCAATAAAACTTGATATTATAAGCGTAAAAAATTTAGCTAACCCCACTTCTGAGGTAAAATAATAAATAAGCAACAAAATAATGAAAAGGATATTGTGTAAAATCAATATCCTTTTTCTATTTTTAGCCTTATGGAATTAAAGAAAGAAATTGTAGAAAGAGTTACTCAACTGGAAGAAAAATTTAGTCTCGTTGGACAAAGCCTTGAGAGTTATTTGGATGGGCTTTTATTATCCAACTATTTAACTTATTGGGATTATATACAGGTTGATACTTTACTGACTTTACAAAATCCTAAGACAGATTTTCCGGATGAAGAAATTTTCATCATGTATCACCAAATCACTGAGTTATATTTTAAACTATCATTGCATGAAATGACACAGATTGCAAACAATGGTAAAATCATACAGCCCAATGGACATGATATGGGATGGAAAGAAAAACTGGATGTTAATTATTTTACAGAAAGAATTACCCGCATCAATCGTTATTTTGAATCCTTAACAAAATCATTTGAGATTATGGTTGATGGAATGGAAAAAGAACAATTCCTTCGCTATCGCATGGCTTTATTGCCCGCCAGTGGATTTCAGAGCGCGCAATACCGTAAAATAGAAATTTGCGCCACCGATTTTTTTAATTTGGTGGATAAAGATGTGAGGCCTACGTTAGTTGGAAAAAATCCTACCATAGAAGAAATGTTTCAGAATATTTATTGGAACAAAGGCGCTACAGAATTATCAACAGGCAAAAAGACGCTCACGCTCCACCAGTTTGAAAAAAAATACGGCGCTGAGTTTATTGGTCTCGCAAAAGAATACCAAAGTAAAAATATGTGGGCAAAATATAAATCACTTTCAGTAGATGATCAAAAAAACCCAAAACTCATTAACGCATTAAAAGAGCTGGATGTTAATATTAACATCAACTGGCCACTTATGCATTATAAAAGTGCCGTGCGGTACCTGCAACAAAATACAGAAGATATTGCTGCAACCGGCGGAACAAACTGGCAAAAATATTTGCCTCCGCGCTTTCAAAAACGTATTTTTTATCCCGAAATATGGTCGGCACAGGAACATGAAGATTGGGGAAAAGGTTGGGTAGAAACGAATGTTTTCAGGGAGAACAGATAGTACGCAATAATCTATATTTTTAACCGTTATTATCATATTGAAAAAAACAATTATATATTTATTTATTACGTTAAATGCTTCTCTTTTCGCACAAATAGGTGGAACAAGAACATTTAGTTTTTTAGAACTTCCAGTTCCCGCTCGTTCCAATGCTTTGGGTGGCGCATCTATTGCTATTTGGGATAAGGATGTAAACCTCGGTCACAGTAATCCTGCATTACTAAACCCCAGGGCATCCAAACAACTTGCATTTAATTATGTCAATTATGTTTCTGATTTAAATTATGGCAATTTTTTATATGCATTCCAGTTAAAAGAATACGGAACGTTTGGCGCAGGTTTACAATATTTTAATTATGGTAAGTTTGATGGAAGGGATGAATATGATAAAGAAACAGGCACATTTAAGGCGGCAGATTATTCTTTGAACCTTTCATATGCAAAAACACTTGATAAGGACAGCACCCTTTCCCTTGGTGTGGCATTAAAAACTATTTACTCGCATTACGATATTTACAACTCCTTTGGTAGTGCCATAGATGTTGGATTGACCTACCATAACAAAAAACAATTCACCGTTTCTTTATTAGCTAAAAATTACGGCAGGCAATGGAAACCATATACAGAAAATGGTCCAAAAGAAAAATTGCCAACTGACTTTCAATTAGGGTTTAGCAAAAAAATTCCTAAAGCACCTTTCCGGGTTATTTTTCAATATGATCAATTATTAAAATGGGATTTAACGTATGTGAATCCACAAGTTCAATCCGGCGATATTGATCCGTTTACAAACAAACCTATTGTTAAAACAGCCAAGCAAAAAAGAAACGACAAAATTAAAACAGGGGTTGATAAGTTTGGCAGACACCTTGTTATTGGTACAGAGATCATTTTAGGTAAAAATTTTATGCTAAGAGTTGCCTATAATTTCAGAAAAGGAAAAGAAATGGCGCTTCCTGATGTTAAAAAAGCAAACGGTTTATCACTTGGTTTTGGGTTTAAAGTGTATAAGTTCCATTTAGATTATGCCTATTCTAAGTATGCGTTCACCGGTAATTCCAATACAATTGGGATAACAACCAACCTCAATTCTTTTAGTAAAGCCGCTAAATAGTTTATCATTCTTTATATTTTTCGAATTATTGCTGTAAATTTAGAGCATGAGGAATTTTAATGTTCGTGTTTATGGAATCCTGATACATGATAATAAAGTGTTGGTTTCCGATGAACATATCAAAGGCATGAACATTACAAAATTACCGGGTGGCGGCCTCGAATTTGGAGAAGGTACTATCGAATGTGTAATCAGAGAATTTAACGAAGAACTTGGATTAGAGATTGAAGTGATCTCTCATTTTTATACCACTGATTTTTTTGTCAACTCTGCCTTTAGTGTGAATAATCAGGTCATAGGAATCTATTATCTTGTCAAAACAAAAAATCATTTTAACCCTGACCAGGCTGGTTTTAAAATATCGACGAAAGCGTTTGATTTTGAAAAAAAGAAGGAAGGTGCGCAATCATTGCGCTGGGTAAACTTCGAGTCAATTTCCGAAAATGATTTTACTTTAATTATTGATAAACGGATTGGAGAAATGCTTAATAATAAATATAAATAATTATTTTAAGTCAAGCTCCGGCTCATTTGTGCCCTCATTTAAATTTGTGGTGGCATTAATAACCGGAATAATTTCGGTTCGTACTTTTCGGGTTCTTTTTCTTTTTTCGGCTTTGTGAACAGGTTGCTTTTTAATGGAGTTGACAGCAATAATCGCTTCTTTAGGCTTTTCTTCTGCTATTTTAGCGCTGTTTTCCTTCTTCTTTTCAGTGACTACAACTACTGAAGGCTGAGATACAACGATGGCAGGTTTTGTTGTTAATTTTATTGTTGTATCGGCAATCACTTTTGCAATTTGAGTTTTTAAGATTGGTTTTGAAACTTTTTCAGAAGTGGAAACCTGTTTAATAACGTTATTAGGATTCGCGATCAATGGAATTTCCTTATCAATGGCTGCTTTTTTCTTAAAATCTACAAAACTAAAAAGCATAGCAGATAAACCACCGATCAACACCACAAATAAAATAGGAACAATCACAGAACGGCTAATACCCATGTTAATGGAAGGAATCAAACTACCAATTAACTTCGACGATTTCGATTCAATAGGAGCTAAACTCTCAAATTTATTCCAAATCGCTTCATTATAGTCCATTTCAGCATCCTGCATCGTTAACCTGATCTGGCGCTCATCTAATTCATAACTAAACTGGCTGCTCATCATTGCTAAGTTTTAAATTTTGTTCAATGTTCTTTTGCAAATTGAATCTGGCCTTTTCTATATTAGATTTTATGCTCTGTTCACTCGTATCCAGTAATTCTGCTGCCTGTACTAATGAAAAACTATCAATCACGTGTAAATTAAAAACCAATCGCTGCGAAGGCACTAATGATTGTATCGACTTCAGTAAAACATCCTCATTCACGTTTTTTAAATCTATGAATTTACTATCGAGGAACAGATCATAACTTGTTTCTTTATATTCAACCGCCTTTACGGTGCTGGCAACATAATATTCGTTTCGTATGCTTTTTAGGTGATTTACAGTATAAACGATAAACTCGTTCCTGATAAACTGATCTAATGTTAGAGTGTTTTGCGATTTAAATTGCGATAACTTTGAAAATACATAAGAAAAACCACTCAATAAGACTTGTTCAGCCTGAGCAGCATTTTTAGAATAGCGTAAAGAAATATAAGATAACTGGCCATAATACGTTTCAAACAACTGCTTTTTTGCAGTTTTGTCGTGTTTGAGGCATGCCGATATAAGTTCAGCTTGGGACATAAAATAGGTTTCTGGCTAACTTATACACAGTTAATTAACAAATAGTTACACTTTACTTCATAAATTTTACTTTATCCGTATAATTTACCGGCAATTTCTTCTTAAAATAGAGTTTACCCACTTTTAAGTCGCCTTTGACAACAATATTTGCCTGACCTCCCATATTTAATAAATTTAATGCATCCAGCGGATTGATCTCGGATAGTTTGGAGTTTAATTTAAAGGAATAAACCTCTTCTGAATTAGCATGTATGCGAACCTTCTTGTTCAACTTTGCTTTCCCTAAACGCATTCCTCCAAAAACAACATCAAATTCAGAAGGGTAAATATTGAAGCTTTTACCATTAGGGTTTTTAATTTTTACCTGAACCTGTGCTTCCAGGTTTTCTAATGACATTTTAGTCAGGTTGAAGCCTTCAACATTAGTTACCTGTATTTCCTTAAATTCTTTACAGGAAATAAAAAAAAGAGAGGCAACGATGGCAAGGATTTTAAATTTCATGGTTTTAAAGATATAATAGCGTTTTGGTAAGAAGTTACAAATAAACTAAAATGTGTCTAATGATTATCATTTTTATTTCAGTATTAAAAATTGAACGCAGATAACACTTTCAGAACAGAGGTTTTGTGTTTAAAAAGTTATTGCAACCTTATCCGTTTTTTATCTGCCAAAATTTGCGTTATCAGCGTTCTACTTTATAAAAATTAAGTTTTAATAGTTACCTTCGGTTTGCATGCAGGCTATAGTTCCAAATAATTTCGTAGTGTATAAATCTTCTGCCGGTAGCGGTAAAACTTTTACGCTGGTAAAGGAGTATTTAAAACTGGCTTTGGTCGATAAACATAATCTCTCAAAAGCTTATAAAGGAATTTTAGCAATTACGTTTACTAATAAAGCGGCATCAGAAATGAAATGGCGTATTATTAAAGCCCTGAAAGAAATCAGTTCAGGTTCCAATTCCCAGCTTAGTGATATAATTTCTGTTGAATTAAAAATACAGGAAGATGATCTCAAGAAAAGAGCTTCCAGTGTATTAACAGATATTCTTCACAATTACTCTGATTTTTCTGTAGGAACAATTGATAGTTTTACGCACCGTATAATCAGAACCTTTGCTTTAGATCTTAAACTTCCTATCAATTTTCAAATTGAAACGGATTCGGATACAGTTTTTAGAAAAGTAATTTCAACGCTCATTAATAATTTAGGGAAGGATAAATTAATCACCGATTATTTAGTGCAGTTTTCATTGGCACAGATCGAAGAAAATAAAAACTGGGATCCTGAACAAACGCTCATCGATTTTATTAAAGAGATTAATAAAGAAGGTGTAGGCGATTTGGTAGATCAACTCAGTCAATTTAATATTTCTGATTTTGAAGAAATCAAAAAAAAATTAAGAGCAGCTACAAAAGAACATGAAGCATTTTTAAAAACCAATGGTGAAAAAGCCCTGCAACTTATTAATGAAAAACAATTAAGCGCTAATGCGTTTGCAAGCGGCGGGTCCGGCATTTATAATTTCTTTGTCAAGCTTTCTACGTTAAAGGCTACATCCACCGCCGAATTGTTTGGGGCTAATGTTACCAAGACTTTAGAACAGGATAAATGGCATGGCGGAAAAGCAAGTGCGGATGAAAAAGCGGCCATTGACAGTATTAAAACAGAACTTGATAAAATAGCATATGATGTTTTAAATTACCTGCAAATAAATGAACAGCGTTATAATGTGTTTAACCTGATTTATAGAAACATTTATGCCATGGGTTTGGTGAATGAGTTAGCAAAGCTCACCAATGAATATAAAGCAGATGAAAACATATTATTTATTTCAGAATTTAATGAGCGTATTTCGGAAGTAGTAAATAATGAACCAACGCCTTTTATTTTTGAGCGACTGGGCGATCGATATAAGAATTTTTTACTGGATGAGTTTCAGGACACATCCGCTATGCAATGGCAAAATATGTTGCCGTTAATTGATAACTCACTGGGGAATGGCAATTTAAATTTAATTGTGGGTGACGGTAAGCAATCGATTTACCGGTGGCGGAATGCCAATGTAGATCAGTTTGTGAATTTGCCCCATGTAAACGCGGAAAATAAAAATCAGTTGTTGATCGAAAGGGAAGATTCTTTGATCAGGAATTTCGATGAAAAAGTATTGAATACTAATTACCGGAGCGAGAGCACCATTGTGAAATTCAATAATAGTTTGTTTGAATTTTTAGCCGCAAATGTTTTGAATAATGATTTTCAAAAAATATATCTAAATCAAAAACAACAACACAAGCAGGATGAGTTTGGCTATGTGAGTATTGATTTTCCTGACCTTGGTGAGGAGGAAACAGATACCGTTAATACCCGTTTAATTTTAGATTATATTCAAAAAGCTATTGATGAGGGTTATGCATACAGTGATGTGTGTATCATCATTCGCCAGAACCGGCACGGAAATACGGTAGCTAATTTTTTAATTGAAAACGGGATCCCGGTTGTATCCGCTGATTCTTTGCTTTTAAATAATGCGAAAGAGATTACAGTGACCCTTGCTTTTTTGAAATACATTTCCAATCAAAAAGATTTAGTATCGGCCTCAGTAGTTATAAATTATTTACACAATAATAAATTATGTGATGAGGAGCAGTATGTTGCTTTCCTCAGATTCTTAAACGTATCAAAATCCAAAAACCTCTTTGATATATTAAAGGAATGTAAATTAAAAGTGGACTTGTTGAAACTAACGGGTTCAAATTTATTTGATAGTTGTGTTGAGATTGTTGAAGTTTTGGGATTAAGTAAACACAATCCACAATACATAAGGTTTTTTCTGGATGAAGTGCTTGGCTTTTTACAAAGCAACACTTCCAACACGACTTTGTTTTTAGACTGGTGGAACCGAAGAACTGATAAAGCCTCAGTGATTATTCCCGAAGGAATTAATGCGGTTAATATTATGACCATACATGCCTCCAAAGGTTTAGAATTTCCGGTGGTGATTACTCCTTACATTGCCTGGGATATTGAAAAACCACAATCTATTTGGGTAAAGATTGATGATGATGCCATTGGTCTCCCGGTTGCATTGATCAGCACTACCAAAGCGGCGGATGAAACTATGTTTCAACCATTGGCTGAAAAAGAAAGACAACAACAGGCACTGGATAGTTTAAATATGTTGTATGTGGATTTTACTAGGGCAGTGGACAGGCTCCATATTATTTCTCCTAAATTGAAAAAGAAAAGCGTAAAAAATTGTCACACCTGGTTAACCGTATTTGCTGAAACACAGGAACACTTTGATGCAACTAAATCACTATTAGAATTTGGTGCGCTAAGTAAAAAGTCCGCAACGTCGCATCATCGTAAAGCAGGAATGGAACAATTGAAAATAGGACAGCTTGCTTTTAACCAAAATACCGACCTGATTAAAATAAAAGGAGCTTCTAATTATAATGTGAATGAAGAAGTAACTAAAGCAAGAGAATACGGAATTTTGGTGCATTATATTTTATCAAAGATAAATACTAAAGATGACGTTGAGCTTGTAATTTCAAATGCTTTGCAATCCGGTGATCTATCGGCTGAAGAAGCTATAAGGTTAGTGCCTGAAATTAAAGCATTACTATCGATCGGTTCTATATCAGCTTATTTTGAAAAAGGCGTTCTGGTTAAAAATGAAATGGAAATTTTAACCTCTACCGGTGAAATTTTACGTCCGGATAGAGTAGTTGTTTCCGGAGAGCAAGCCATTGTAATTGATTATAAAACCGGAAAGAAAAATGCTCAAAAATACCATGCCCAAATGCAGGATTACGAATA
>JANPOX010000673.1:0-4526 GCA_031428235.1 Bacteroidia bacterium
CATACCTGGGTTATTTAAGAGTAAATGAACAGATTAATACATTGAGTTCTGTAACAAAAGCAAGTAGTGACAGTATTGGAGGCTGTGTTTATTTGTAATTAGAAATACTTGTCCCGCATATCTCGCTAATTTCGGGGATCAGAAATAAAAGATCACTTGGTTATATTTGAAAAAGAAAGAGATAATAAAAAAAGTAAAAAAAATTAATATCTGCGTTCATCTGTGAGATCTGCGGGCAACTAAAAAACAAAAAATGAATTACTTACTTGTATTTATCGGTGGTGGATTAGGAAGCGTGTTACGTTTTATCATCGCTTGGCTTTTTGGAAAAACAACTCTTAGCCTACCATGGGCAACCTTATCTTCCAACGTTATCAGTTGCCTTATTTTTGCAATAATAGTTTATGTGTACAAAGAAAAAAATCTGGTTCCTGAAAATTACAGACATTTGATATTGATTGGGATTTGCGGCGGACTCAGCACCTTCTCCACCTTTAGTTTTGAAACCTTTGAACTGATTAAGCAGGACATGACGATCTGGGCCTTAATAAATATCGCTGTTAGTTGTGCCCTTTGTACAGCAATATTTTTTGTGTTTGCTAAGTGATTGTTAAGTTGAGCAAAATATGTTTTCTTATTTACATAAATGCATTAATTTGTATAGATGAAAATATGTATTAGTTTTGAATGCAATATGATTTAAAAAGCAATTAAATAATTTTAATGATGAGAAAGAATATATTGTTTTATTTATTTTGCTTTAGCTTAACGGATATAGCATTTGCACAAGTAAAAAGTGGTGTATTTAAAGACGGAACCGAGATACAGTATGAAGTAATAGAAAACACTGTAAAACATGCTTCAAAAAGCTTAATAAAAATAGGCTTAGGAACAATAGGTATAGGCTATCAATATGTTAATCCCAATAAATTTGAAATTAGCGGTAGCTTTTCATTATTTTCTGGAGGACAAGCAAGTGTTTTATACTCTCTATATAAGTTTAATAGAGAAAGAAATATTAGTTTAAAAGTTAAAGAGATTTCGGGTTACCGAAAAACCACTAGTTATTTAATAAGGGGCGAAAAAGTAATTAATACAAATTTTATTGGAGTACACTTAGGCGCAAGATATTTTAATGAAAAAATATATTTAAATTCTTTGTTAAGATGGCTGACAGAAGGTGCTGGTATACTTGAAAAAAGTATGTTTCCATATACCGGAGTAGCAATTATGGGAGGAATTGGAAAATTTAAAACCAGTCGGATGAAATATTCGGTAACCGAAACCAAAACAAATGCAAAAAGTATGAGATCGTTTACTGAAAAACGAGGCATATATTTAGATTTAATGTACTATCCTTCCATAAAATATGATCTATATAATCCATTGTCAGATGCTATTGAACCATACGACGATTACTCTAAAATAGGTTTCTTATTTTTAATTGATAATTCTTATATCAGCACTTTAAAAGAAGGTAGAAAAGGCGTTGGATATTGCTATCAACTTGGTGTTGGAAAAGGCCCGGCGGGTTTAATTGTTTTAATAGGAGGTGGATTAGCTTTTTAAACAAATTAATCTTTAATACACCTTATACTATATCCGGGAATTATAAAATTGCTACCAACCTGAGTTAACGCCGATGAAAATATAGATAACTCATAAACATATGACGGGGTACTTGAGTAGAGATACGTTAGAGTATCTTTATAACTATCCGTATCGAATGACCTCTCCCCTGCAGCCAAGGCATTAAAGCTACTTGAGTTACTTCCTCCAAATTCTACTGACTTCAACTTATTTCCTGCAACCGATAACCCTCCTAAAGTCATTCCAAGAGTATTCCATTCAGTAACATCAGGTACATGCCAACCTAAGGGTGCAACAAATCTTGGATCATTCAGTGCCTGACCATTGTAAAAACAGCCTAACGTTACGGAGTTAGCAGGATTATCATTATAATTTCCATAATTACCAGTTGAATAGTTACTCGGCCAACTAGCATAACCTATTAAATTAATGGGGTCACCATTTCTGTAATGTGTTACTTTCAGATTAGATGCCATCCAAACCTGGCTTCCAATAGTTACCGTATAATACATATTTCCATCCACATCCACTACTTTGCTGGTGTATGTCTTTACTGTGTTTTCATTTCCATATACTGTATCAAGATTAAAAATAGCATAAGCACGGTAATAGTATGTGCTGTTTGAATCGAGTCCACTAATATTACTAGTGAACGCGCCGCCTACTAAAGCATCACTATTCTTAAAATTATTTATGGTAGGGTTAGGAGATGTATTCCAGCAAATACCACAAGAAATTAAAGTATAACCATTAGATTGCACAATTCCGCTACACGCAAAAGAATTTTGTGTTATCTGATTTGGAAAACTGGTAGTTACAGATGCATTAGATAATGTACTAAACGCCATATCTTCGCCATAACTCAACTTTAATCTACTGGCACAATATGCACGCACATGATACGTTTTTCCTGGAGTTAAACCACTAATTACAGTTGAATAAGAGCCTTCACCTTTGCTGATGGCAACCTTGTTTGCTTTGATGGTAGGGTCTGTGTACTCGCTCCAGCAAATACCACTTTCTAAAATTTTATCGCCATATGAAACTCCGCCAAGAATTATTGAGGTTCCATCAATATTTACACCCTGATAAGTTTCAGATTTTGGATCATTGACTTTTTTGCATGAATGAAAAATGCAAATTGATATTAATAAAATAGTATTAGCATACGTGCTTCTCATAACTTTATGAATTCAAAAAATTTAATTAATATTCTTATTTATTTTATACTAAAAACTGTCAGTGAAAATTTTGCAACAAATATAATTTACTCCTTCACAACCTTAATTACCTTCTGAGTTTTATCACTCATGGTAACGGTAAATGTATAAAAGCCTTTAGCTAAAGTACTCATTTCAATTGTTGTTTCAAAAGTTTTTGCCTCGACAATACGTACTAATTTACCTGAGATTACAAATTCTATCAAAAAATAAACCTGTGCTTGGCGAAAAAAGTGCTGTACCTGGCGCTATGGGAGTTAATGTATATGCACCATTTTGTTCGTTAACTATGGCATAGTTACAAGCCCCAATACTTCCCATTACCGGGTTGCTATTGCCATTTAATGCAGGCGAATTATCTAGCGCTTTAAATTCAAAAACAAAATCACTGTTATCAGCGCCGCCAGCACCGCAATCTAAATTAGAAGAAACTGAAATGCTTTTAACAGATACTTTGATATTAACTTGAGCAATGGTAAATTGAGTAAAGCCTAAAAAAATAAATAGACTCACTATGCATAAAATATTTTTCATGTATAAAATTTGATATGAATTATAAAAATACAAAAAAAAGCCGTCCACTAATAAGTGAACGACTTTTTGCATTCTATTTAAATTTTCTTATTTTTTATTTGCTTTGTATTCTCTTTCCATCTGCTTCACAATATCCTTCACCTGTTCCGTGCCAATTCGTTTTGCTTTAATCTTCTTGTCTTTATCTAGCATATAAATTACAGGGGTTGAATAGATATCATACTTTTCTTTGATATTATTAATGTGTACACCATCATAAAGATTTATCCAATCCAATTTATTTTCAAGGATGTATTTATGCCATTTTTCATATTCATGTTGTGTATAAACACTCACCACTTTAATATCATAACCTTCTTTTTTCAAGGCATGATATTCTTCCAGTAATTTAGGGATCTCTGTTTTACAATGACCACAATCCACATCCCAGAAAACCAATACTACGTAATCTGATTTAATGCTATACAATGAAACGAAAGTTTGTGCCAGATTTTGAACATTATCATAATACAATTTGGTAGCTCCCTGGCTGGTTTTAACTGTATCAAAACCCATTTTAGCAACCTGTCTGTGGCCAATAGTATCAATCATTAATAAATCAGGCGCCTGGCTTCCTAATAACAATGGTTTTAAAATGTCACCGCGTTCCTTTATTTTTTCAATTGTTTTTTCATCATACACTTCCTTAGCCATACCAGTTCTGATATATTTATCAATTATATGAACAAATACTTTATCAAAACCCATTAATTTTGATGACTCATATGTAAACAGGAAATGAGCGATCAATAATTTCTGCATCATTGTGCCTGCCTTTGTTTTAGACATAATACGATCAATCTCAATATTTACAGTATCAGGGTTTTGAATGATCACATTATTAAAATACTTTTTCAACTTATCTGCAAAAAATGGTGTACGCATAATTCCATCGTCCTGAAAATTTACACCATCCCAAAAATGATTTTTATAATAATTATAAACATACATGCTATCAGGACGACCATTAGAAGCTTTAGGAATATCCTTGGCTTCCTTTTCCATTTTAAGATTGATCACATCACCAACAAACATTCCTTTATGCTGTTCTAAAAATGTCTGTTCAAAAGCTACTACAGTTTCATTCAACACCTTTCCTTTTTCAATCATAAATGCAGCAGAATCTTTTGCATTCATTCCCTT
>JANPOX010000674.1:0-2689 GCA_031428235.1 Bacteroidia bacterium
ACAGGAGACCTACAAGTGGTACAAAATTTGTCCTCCACCACCGCAAGTTCTGTTGAAGTGGACGAATTGGTATCTACCCTTATTTCTATTGAAAAGTTAAATTAATTTTAAGTAAAGAATTATGGCAAAGAAAATTGTAAAGCCCGTTAAAAAAGCAAGCAAACCAGCTCCAAAAAAAGCTGCGACGAAATCTGCTAAAAAAGTAAGTAAACCTGCTCCGAAAAAAGTGGTAAAACCTGCGGCAAAGAAGGCAACTAAACCTGCGCCAAAACCAGCAGCTAAAAAAGCTGTTGCAAAAAAAATAACACCAAAACCGGCACCTAAAAAAGTTGCCGTAAAAAAACCAGCCCCAAAAAAAGTGAGTAAAGTTCCTGCGAAAAAGGTAGCAAAAGCTACAAAGCCTGCACCTAAGAAAGCAGAAAAAAAAATTATTAAACCCGCTCCGAAAGGAGTTGCCAAATCAACTAAAAAAGTTGTAGCCCCTACAAAACCTTTACAGAAAGCAGTAACTCCGGTTAACGCAGTTACAAAATCAGCTAAAGTTGTTGGAAAACCTATTGACGCAGTAGCAAAAAAAGGTTCTAAGAAAGCAGCAAAGCCTGCAAAGAGCTCTAAAAAAGGTAAAAAAGGAGATGATGATGAAGATGATGTTGAGGTTGAAGAAGAAGATGATTCTGATGTTGATGTAAAAGATGATTATGAAAAACCGGAAGAGGAAGATGATGCTGTAGTGGATTTAGATGAAGCGCCGGTATTGGATCTTGAAGGTGGCGGCATCCCTATTGATGATGATGATGATGATGAGATTCCAGAAAAAAGAGGACGCGGACGTAGAAAGAAAAGTGAAGGCCGTTCTTCCGGATCTGAATCTTATATCAGAAACAGGCCATTGCATATTGATATCACAAAACCTTTGATAAAGAAACCTCAGGCTGCTCAACCAAAACCATTCTTAAATACAAAAGATGATAGAAGCCGTTATTCTGATAAAGAATTAACAGAATTCAAAGAACTGATCATTGATAAATTAAAAGAAGCACAAACAGATTACGATTTATTAAAACAAACTTTATCCAATGCTGATAATCATGGAACAGATGATACGTCTCCATCATTTAAATTATTAGAAGATGGGTCAGATGTATTATCTAAAGAAGAAACGGCTCAGTTAGCAGTTCGTCAGGAAAAATACATTGTGAACTTGAAAAACGCATTAATGCGCATTGAGAATAAAACATATGGTATTTGTCGTGTTACTGGTAAATTAATTCCTAAAGAGCGGTTACGTTCTGTACCCCATGCAACATTAGGTATTGATGCCAAATTAAATCAATCAAACTAATCTTTATATAAAACAACTTAGAAAGGGCTTTTTTAGCCCTTTTTTTATGATTAAATTTTATTTGAATATGTAATAAATTTCAAACTTCGCTTGTAGGAATTTTAGCACTAGCATACTTTTATCAAAAAAAGAAAACATGAAACATTTAAAAAAATCCTTTGTATTGTTGGTAACAGGTTTATCCATGACAATAACTTGTTGTAAAAAAGACACAAAAAACCCTTCGGAAGCAGAGCCTGATAAAACTCCTGCAGCATTTAACACCAATAATGTAAATGCATTAATAAATAATTTAACTACGCCTTTGCAAACCTATACGATAAGTGTTGCAAGTTATAATACTCACGTATGTGAAAATGGAACTACTATCATTATTTATCCAAATGCATTTTTAACTCAGTCAGGCCAACCCGTTACTGGTGTAGTTAATATTGAAGCAAAGGATGTTTTATCAAAAAAAGACATGATTTTAAACAATGCTATACCAGTTTCTAACGGACAACTATTAGTCTCAGGCGGAGAGGTTTATTTTAATGCAACTCAAGGAGGGCAAAAATTAAAAATGAATCCTGCTAGTGCCGTTTATTTTGAAGTACCAAGCACAACACCTTCGTATCAGATGCAAGAATTTTATGCAACAGGCCCCTCAAACCTTTCTAATACAAATTTAAATTGGGCAACTCCTACAGCTACCACTAATATTGCTGTAGTTCAAGATACGTCTTTTATAGGAAATTCTTATTACTATTCTTTTCAAAGCGATTCCTTAAATTGGTCTAATTGCGATTATTTTTACAATACTCCTGGAACAAAAACAACTTGTACTGTAAATTTAATAGGCTCTTTTGACAATACTAATTCAGCTATATTTTTATCTATGAATGGAGCTAATGTATTAGTGAGATTAAATGCTACTTCTTATAATTCAATTACTCAGCAATTTCAATCTTATCTCAATAGTATTCCAGAGGGCGTAAATTACACCGTAGTAGCTATTGGCTTTGATGGAACTAATTATTATTATGGATCACAGGTTGTGACCATGACAACAAATATGGTGATTAATTTGGCAGCTTTGACTCAAACTACAAAAAGCCAAATAGAAACTAATTTAACCACATTGCCTTAATATTATAATACCTAAATGATCAAAAAGGTTATCTTTGCAGGATAACCTTTTTGCTTTTAACAAGCTCTATGCTTAAGAAATACAGACTCCCGATTATAACTGTTTTTGCAGTGCTGTTGATTGATCAGTGTATTAAATTATACATCAAATCACATTACCCTATTGGCGAAGTTTGCAGATTAATTGGTGATTGGAGTAGGATTACCTTTACCGAAAAT
>JANPOX010000675.1:0-2670 GCA_031428235.1 Bacteroidia bacterium
ATTAAAAATGATAAAAGTAAAAAGCCTCCAACTAATCAGTTGAAGGCTTTTAATAAACTATTGTATTAAGAACTAAGCTTTATTTTCTTCTGCGTTAGCTGTTTCCGGCTTAGGCATTAAAGCTTTACGGGATAATTTAGCTTTTCCATTTTTAGGATCAGTTCCAATATATTTCACTTTAACAATTTCACCTTCTTTTACTAATCCTTCTAAAGAATCAATACGTTTCCAGTCATACTCGCTGATGTGTAATAAACCTTCTTTACCCGGCATAAATTCTACAAATGCACCATAAGGCATAATTGATTTTACTTTTGCTTCGTAAACTTCTCCTACTTCAGGAATGGCAACAATCGATTTGATACGTGCAACGGCTGCTTTCAAGTCTTCCAGTTTCTCTGCAAAGATCTCAACACGTCCGCTGTTATCAACTTCAGTGATAGAAATGGTAGCGCCTGTTTTCTTTTGAATATCCTGAATTACTTTTCCTCCAGGTCCGATAATTGCACCAATAAATTCCTGAGGAATGATGATCACTTCAAAACGAGGAACGTTTTCGTTATAATCAGCACGTGGTTCAGTAATTGTTTTCATGATTTCACCCAAAATATGTAAACGGCCTTCACGTGCCTGAGATAATGCTTTTTCCATTACTTCATAAGGTAAACCATTTACTTTTAAATCCATTTGCACGGCAGTAATACCGTCTTTTGTCCCACAGATCTTGAAATCCATATCTCCTAAATGATCTTCATCACCTAAGATATCAGATAATACAGCGTATTGCCCTTTATCGTTAGTAATTAAACCCATTGCAATACCTGTAACCGGTTTTGCAATTTTTACACCTGCATCCATCAACGCTAAAGTTCCTGCACAAACAGTTGCCATAGATGATGAACCATTAGATTCTAAAATATCAGAAACCACACGCACCGTGTAAGGAGTATCAGTAGGCACAACTTTAGACAATGCACGCATTGCTAAATTACCATGTCCTACTTCTCTGCGACCAACACCACGGTTTGGTTTTGCTTCTCCTGTTGAGAAACCCGGGAAGTTATAATGTAAAATGAATTTAGTTTCTCCACGGTAAAAAGCACCATCAATCATTTGAGCATCTTTTCCTGTACCTAAAGTAACCGTAGTTAATGATTGTGTTTCTCCACGTTGAAAAATTGCTGAACCATGAGCGGATGGTAAATAACCTACTTCGCTCCAGATTGGACGAATTTGATCCGTTTTACGGCCATCTAAACGTATCTGAGTATCAAGAGTAGCCTGACGAACTGCATCATATTCCACATCATGATAGTACTTGTTTATTAATGACTCTCTTACTTTTAATTCTTCAGGAGTAAAGGTTGCTTTGTATTCAGTTAAAACTGCTTTAAACGCTACTTTACGTTCATTTTTATTTGGATTTCCTTGCTTGGCTACTGCGTAAACTTTATCGTAAGTTGCTTTAGAAACTGCTGCTTTTAGATCAGCATCATTTATTTCGTGACAATATTCACGTTTAGTTTTTAAACCTGCTTTAATAGCAAATTCTTTAATAGCTTTAATTTGAACTTTAATAGCTTCGTGCGCAAATTTAATAGCCTCTAACATTTCTGCTTCAGATACTTCGCTCATTTCACCTTCTACCATCGAAATATCAGTTTCAGTAGCTGCAACAATCATTTCTAAGGTTGCAGTTGGTAATACATCTGCATCTGGATTGATACATAACTTACCATCAATTTTAGCAACGCGTACTTCTGAGATAATTCCGTTGAAAGGAATATCAGAAACTGCAACTGCTGCACAAGCCGCTAAACCAACTAAGGCATCAGGCATTGTTTTTTTATCGGAAGAAATCAATGACAACATGATTTGTGTGTCAGCATGATAATCATCCGGGAATTGAGGACGCATTGCTCTGTCAACAATACGGCTTATTAATACTTCATAATCTGACAATTTTGCTTCACGACGGAAGAAACCGCCCGGGAAACGGCCTGTAGCTGCATATTTTTCCTGATAATCTACGGTTAACGGTAAAAAATCAACGCCTTCTTTGGCATCTTTGTTACTAACTACAGTAGCTAAAATCATGGTGTTACCCAATTTTACAACAACAGCACCGTCTGCTTGTTTTGCTAATTTTCCTGTTTCCAGGGTTACAATTCGTCCATCTCCCAGGTCGAATGAATGTTGAATTCCAATTTGTGACATCTTTGTTTTTGTTTTGTGTACCGACGTTTTCGATACGGATTTATATTTGTTTTCTATTTTTCTATTGATGCTAAGGTTAAAGAGTGAGATTACGAATTTCTACGAATATACGAATCTGTGTATGAGTAGAAGGTTAAGCAATCTTTAATCTTAATACTTTAGTTTCAGATTGTTTGTTAATAAGAAAGGCATTCCGATTACTCGAAATGCCCCTTGATTTTAACAAAAATCCATTATTATTTACGGATATCTAAAACTTTAATAACCGCACGGTAACGCATAATGTCTGTGTGCTTTAAATAATCCAATAAAGCACGACGCTTACCTACTAAGTTTAATAGAGCACGTTGTGTTCCAAAATCTTTTTTGTTGTTTTTTAAGTGACCTGTTAAATGGTCTATACGGTGAGTAAATAATGCCACTTGAGATTCAGCTGAACCAGTGTTTTTATCG
>JANPOX010000676.1:0-6299 GCA_031428235.1 Bacteroidia bacterium
TATGGGTTTCTATAAAGGAAAAACCACCTTACTGATTGGCGGAGAAAAAGGAATAAAAATTATAGTCAAAAAAGGTGATGTATTAATTTTACCAGCTGGAGTTGCTCATAAAAATCTTAAAAAAGAAAATAATATCAATTGCGTTGGTGCTTATCCCAACGGAAAAAAATATGATATGAATTATGGTGAAAAAGGGAAACGACCTAAAGCCGACAAGCAAATCAAAAAAGCGTACAAAAATTCATCCGGAAACTTTAGTTAGTTCTCTTTCCGAAAAAAAATTAAATGAAATGGTGAAGGATGCGAGAGATTACAGTTTGCTATTCTACGAATGGAAAAAAGCCTTCGTCTTAAAAAAGAACTGGTTGATTTATAAAAAAGGAGAATGCCCCCGGTGTAAAATAAAGATAGTAAGAACCTATTGTGGTAAAACAAACCGCTTAACTTGTTACTGCGATAAGTGCCAAAAATCATATAAACCAAAAAAATTACCTGTGAAGTTGCTTTAAGCACTTTGCCAAATCAATTCCTTTTCCCAATACCGGGACAAAGAGATCGCCTTTTTTTTCTATACGTTTCAGTGCATTATGTATCGTAAAATCATATGGACTTAAACCCGGTTTAACTTCATTCCAATTTAATGGCATTGAGACTGTGGCTCCGTCTTTTGGACGTAAACTGTAAACAGATGAAATAGTTTGTCCCCTGCGGTTCTGCAAGTGGTCCATATAGATCATATTATCCCCTCTTTTTTTAAGGTTTCTTTCCAGACTTGTAAATTTTGGTAGTTCTTCCTGTACCAATACGCAAACAAGATGAGCAAAATCCTTCAACTGGTCATATGAATATTTTTTTTGAGTTGGCACATAAATATGAAGTCCTGTGGCGCCGGATGTTTTACAATAGGTGGTTACTCCCGCTCTCTTAAAAACAGCTTGAACTACGTTTGCAGCTTCAATCACCTGTTCAAATGTGTTTTTATCTGAAGGGTCAATATCGATGACCAGGTAATCGGGTTTATCCAGTTTTTGAATAGTTGAATGCCACGGATTTATTTCAATACAACCTAAATTATTAAGATAGGCAAGTGTTGCCGCGTTATTGCAGAGAATATAATTAACATCCTTTTTGGTTGACTCGGAAAATATACTTTTACTCTTAACCCAATCAGGGGCTTCAACACCCGCATCCTTGTGAAAAAAACCTGTATCCTTGATGCCATTGGGATTTCTTTTTAAAGACTCTGGCCGATCCTTTAAATAAGGAAGAATGTATTTGGAAATACTCTGGTAATAATTAATTACATCACCTTTTGTTATTTTTTCAACTGGCCAAAAGATTTTATTGAGATTTGTGGTCTTCACTTTTATTTTTCCAAATGAAATAGTTCCGTCTCCTTCTTTCTCAATTGGTTTTTCTTTTTTCGCCAATGTTTTCTTTTTTAAAGGAGATTTCGGTATAGCGGATTTAGATGGTTTCACCAGTTCAATTTCTTTTGTAGTTACCTGCATAGATGTTTTATCTTCTCTTAATCTTAAAAAAATCGGATGTCTAAGATGTCCGTCTCTTGTCCACTCCGTAAATTTAACTTCGCATACCATTATGGGTTTAATCCAGGTGACAGGCATGTTTGTTTTGATCTCAGTTTTGAAAGGAGATTTTTTCTGAATCAAAGGTTTCATTAGCTTATTCATTTTTTCAAGACCTTTGGTATCAAAGCCTGAACCTGTATGTCCGATATAAACCAATTCATTACCTTTCCATACACCTAAAACAAGTGCGCCAAAATGTTTACGTCCTCCTCCGGGTTCAGTAAATCCGGCAATGATAGCTTCGAGGGATTTATGGTTCTTAATTTTTAACCATTGGCTTGTTCTCGACCCTTGATAATACAGGGAATTGGAATCTTTCGCCATAATACCTTCCAGGTCATTCTTCACTGCCAGTTTAAAAAACTCGATACCTTGTTCTTCAATGTGATCAGAATATTTAATAACAGGATTATTATTAGGCAGCAACAATTTAAGGAGTTTCTTTCGGTCAGTCAGTGCCAATGAGCAAACATCCTGTCCTTTTAGAGAAAGAAGATCAAACACTCGGTATTCGATGGGATCCGTTGTGCTATTTTGGTAAAATTGCAATCCTTGAAAACTCGATTTTCCGTTTTCATCCATCACGACTATTTCTCCATCCAATACTGCATGAATCTTTAATTTTTTTAAAGCATCTACGATGATAGGATAAGAATAGTTAAATGTATTTCCATTACGTGAATACAAACTAACATCATGCTCATTTACTTCAGCGATAGCGCGATAACCATCCCACTTCATTTCATAAATCCATTCTTTGTCGTCAAAGGGTTTATCTGTTTCTTTTGCCAGCATGGGAGAAATGTATTTACCGAGTTTCTTTGTTTTACCAGGAAGAAATCGTGATTTTTTTTCTTTAATAGGAGATGAATTTATTTTATCGCCAGCAATCTTTTTAGTTGTTTTCTTTTCCTTTATATCTGGAGCCTTTTTCCCATTCTTACTTAACCATTGGTTGATCGGCGAATTTTTTGCCGTATACTCTTCGCTATTGTATATATCATTCACGGCAAATTCATCATTATGCTTAATCAGCAGCCAGGCATTTTCCTGCTTACCCTTTAATTTTACCAAAGCAAATTCGCCTTTCAGTTTTTTTCCATGTAACCTGAATTTCAGGCTCCCTGAATGAATTCCAGCTTTTAATGTATTTTCAACTGTTTTCTTATCAGAGTTTTCAAGGGCTGAAAACTCTCCCTCATCCCAGATCTCTACAATGCCAGCACCATAATTGCCTTCAGGAATAATTCCGCTGAAAGTCCTGTAATTATAAGGATGGTCTTCCACCATCATGGCTAAACGTTTGTCCTTTGGATTTAAAGATGGACCCTTTGGAACTGCCCAGCTTTTTAATACACCATCAATTTCTAAACGAAAATCATAATGCAGATGAGAAGCTTTATGTCTCTGAACAACAAACGCTAATTTTGATTTTGATTTTATTAAACCACCTGAAGGCTCAGGAGTATTTTTAAAATTTCTTTTTTTATTATATACCTGTAAGCCCATGCGTTAAATTGCTTTTTTACGTTGCGGGGTAAGACTTGCCTTTAACTGATCCATCAAATCTTTGGATTTACTATACACCACTTTCATTTTAGGTTCTTTTACTTTTACACCTTTTGCTTTTGCCTTAATAACCTTGAGTAATTCTGAGCTGTAGGTGTCTTTATATTTTTTAATATTGAATTTTCCTGAGAGCTGATCAATGAGCATCATGGCCATTTTTAGTTCAGTTGGTTTAACGGTGCTTTTTTCAGGGAGTGTCAGTTCATCTGTTTTCCTGATCTCTTCTTCAAAACGGATACGATTAAGGATGATCACATTTTCATTTGCTTTTAAAATTGCTAATGTTTCTTTGCTTCTCATCACAAAGGTAGCAATCCCAACTTTTTTGCTTTTTTGCAAAGCTTCTCTGAACAAGGCATAAGCACGGGCACCTGACTTATCCGGTTCGAGATAATAGGGTGTTTCATAATAAACACTTTCAATCTCCTCTTCCTTCACAAATTCCGATATCTCGATGGTTTTTGTTTTTTTTGCACTGGCCCTTTCAAAGTCTTTTTCATCTAAAACAACGTAATCATCATTTGGTAATTTGTATCCTTTTACAATATTTTCCCAGGCAACTTCTTTTCCTGTTTTTTCATTTACCCTTTTAAAGCGGATATTGGAATGATCCTTTCTATCCAGCATGTCAAGATCAAGGTTACTTGTTTCTGTTGCACTGTAAATCTTGACAGGAATATTTACTAATCCGAAGCCGATTGATCCTGTCCAAATAGGTCTCATATTTTTAGTTTTAACTGTTACAACAAAATTGGTTCAGCACTCATCATTATGTATTATACAAGCAAAATAAAACATTATACATATCAAGAGAATTATGCAGTATAACGAAAGTGCAATCAAGAAATTCTAATAGTTGTGTAACATTATAAACCCGCCTGATAGCATCTTTGCATTCTATTACTTGTGTCAAAATGAAATTCAAATTATTTTTCTGCTTGCTATTAATTCAACATTTTCTTGCAATAGGGCAAGAAGATAAAGACGAAAAAAGCCCAACTGTAAAATTCCTTTTAAAAAGAGGATATATCTTTCCTGATTCAATACCGTCAGATCCCAATGATAAAAATAAAAGATGGCCAGATAGTTTATATTATAATACTACGTATGTTTCACGTCTTTTGGGATCACCTACGGTGCCTATTTCCTTCAGCAGGATAGAATACATTGATGGTAAGTACCAGGTAAGTCCGACTATTAGCCTTGGATTGGGCTATACATGGTTTACCGGACATTTTATTTTTAATGAAAATGATAAAATCACTGTTGATCCCAAACTATTTTTTGGATTAGTAGCTGACGTGGGGCTTCAAAATGATTTTAGTTTTAAAGAGCTCGCCGGTATTTTTGCAGGTGGATTTGTAGGTTTTGGAAATTTTTCACTATTCTCAGGATATGATTTTATTACAAAATCACCATCCATAGGGCTTGGTGGAAGGATTGATCTGTACACAGTTTCTCAAAATTTTTTACGTCCAATAGGCAGAGTGCATGAGTTACGAAAACATAAAAAAAAGGCTAAACTTATCGAGAACGAGTAAAAGAAACCTGACAAAAATCATTGAATAATGTAACTTCTTTAATAAAACATGTAACGACTTTTTTGAAAAAGCAGTACACCTTTGACGCATAACCAAAATTATATTTATGAAAAGTTTAGGAATTGCACTCATCGTTATAGGCATTGCGCTGATGATTTTCACAGGATTTAACTTTGTGACAGAAGAAAAAATTGTAGATGTTGGTCCACTGGAAATTAATAAAGAAAACAACCATCCGGTAAAATGGTCACCGATCATTGGCGGTATTATCCTTGCAAGCGGGATTGTTATTTTATTAGTTAAAAGAAAATCATAATATGAAAAATTATTTCCTTGGTTTTATTTGCTGCATGATTGTTCTTTGCTCCTGTGTTTCAAAAAAGAAATTTAAAAGTGAACAAGCCAGGGTAAAAGACCTTCAAAGCGACAGTACCGGAACACATAATAAGTTGAATGAATGTTATTCAACAGTTGGTATGCTTCAAAAAGAAAAAGAAAACATTACGAATGATTTACAAAGTCTTTCTTCAAGTTCAAAAGAATCTATTGCCAATTCACAAATGACAATTGCTGAACAGGCAAAAAGATTAAAGGATTTGCAGGATTTAATTCAGGGGCAAAAAGATGTCATGAACAAATTGAAGAAAACAATTGCAGACGCTTTGATTAATTTTAAACCTGATGAATTAACGGTATCCGTTAAGGATGGTAAAATTTATGTTTCCTTGCAAGAAAAATTATTATTCAAATCAGGAAGTGATATTGTGGATCCAAAAGGAAAAGAAGCATTGAAAAGTGTGGCTAGTGTACTTAATAACAATAAAGATATTAGTGTGCTGATAGAAGGACATACAGATTCTATTCCTATGAAAGGACGCTTTGAAGATAATTGGGCATTGAGTGCGGCACGTGCTAACTCTATCGTAAGAATCTTAACAGATATGTATAGTGTTGATGCGCGGCGTGTGACTGCTGCAGGGCGGGGTGAATTCTACCCATTAACAACAAATAGTACTCCGGAAGGACGATCTAAAAACCGAAGAACTGAAATCATTCTCTCACCAAATTTGAACGAACTTTTTAAATTACTTAATCAATAATATTTTAATTTACTGCTATGAATGTTAATCTGTGAATGATATAAATTAACCTCAAACTGATGTAATACATCCAATTTATCCAAAACCCATATTTGTAACATAAAAAGTATTCACCATAAACCAACAATCATGAAAACGACAACTGAATTAAAAGGGAACTGGAATGAATTGAAAGGAAAGCTAAAACAAAAGTTTGCTATCCTCACTGATAATGACTTATTATTAGTAGATGGGAAAGAAGACGAATTGTTGGGGCGCCTTCAGGCTAAATTAGGAAAAACAAAAGAAGAAATACAAAATCTGTTCTCTAAATTATAATAAATAAAAAACAAAATAAAAAACAAAACAAAACAAAAATTTATGAAAAAATCAATTTTTATCGCAGCCCTTTCAACACTATGTATAGGGATTACTTTCACAAGCTGTCAATCATCTCCTGAAAAAGTAGAGGATGCAAAAGAAAACGTTGCAGAAGCAGAACATGACTTGGATAAAGC
>JANPOX010000677.1:0-17400 GCA_031428235.1 Bacteroidia bacterium
CTAAACTTTCTTTATCACACCCAGAAACGATTTTTAAGATTTTTGTAATTGTATGTTCTTTATCACCTGGATTAATTCGCTCAGGAGAATAACCAACTTTAAAATCTTTGACAAATTTTAATTTAGATTCGCGTTCTAAAACTGGGATACAATCATCCTCTGTACAACCAGGATAAACCGTTGATTCATAAACTACATAATCTCCTTTTTTAAGAACTTTACCAACTGTTGTTGAAGCACCAATTAAAGGTTTTAAGTCAGGTAAGTTATGTTCATCAATAGGAGTAGGAACAGCAATAATAAAAAACTTTGCTTTTTTTAAATCTTCTAACTTATGAGTAAAGGTAATATCAGATTTTGCAAAATCGGCTTTCGTTAATTCGTTACTTGGATCAATTCCTTTATTCATCATATCAACGCGTTTAGCATTAATATCAAATCCAATAACTTTTACTTTTTTAGCGAATGCTAACGCTATTGGTAAACCAACATAACCTAAGCCAATTACTGCAATTGTAGCTTTCTTATCAACGATGTCTTTATAAATTCCCATAATAATATATTTATTTTATTTTCTTATTTATTTTTAATAACGCTTTCAGGACGTAAGGCATAGATTCGTTCAATTATATCAACTACTTTTAACCCTTCCAATGCATTGGTAGTGATCATGTTTTTTCCGGTAATGGTGTCAACCACATTTTCAATTACATTATGATGGTTATTGGCAGAACCTTTATAAGCACCATAATCATTAGCAGGATTTGTAGCTTCCAGTACCGGCATAGTGTAATCTTTTATATTGCAAACATCTACCTGGTCCATGTATTGGCCTCCAACTTTGATACTTCCTTTGCTTCCAATAATGGTCAGTGAAGATTCTAAATTTTTATCCCAAACAGCAGTTGAGTAATTTATGCTACCCATACCGCCATTCACAAAATCAAAACTTACAAAACCACTGTCTTCAAAATCAGTAGTGGTTTGGTGATTGAAATCAGCGAACTTTGCCTGTATATTGGTAATATCTCCAAATAACCAATACATGATATCAATCCAGTGTGAAAACTGAGTGAACAAGGTTCCACCATCGAGGGCTTGGGTGCCTTTCCATCCGCCACCTTTATAGTAACGCTCATCACGGTTCCAGTAACAATTTAACTGAACCATATATATATCGCCAATTGTTTTTGTGTCAACCATTTCTTTTAACCACACACTAGGTGGGGAGTATCGGTTTTGCATCACACAAAAAACAGTTTTGCTATGGGTTAATGCCGCATGAATAATTTTTTCGCAATTAGCTTTGCTTAAGGCCATTGGTTTTTCAACCACCACATGTTTGTTTGCCGCCAATGCAATTAATGAGTGTTCAGCATGTAAACCGTTAGGAGTACAAACATTGATCACTTCTATTTCAGGATGATTTTTTATTAATTCTTCCGCTGTTGCATAAAATTTTTCTTTTAAATCATCCAGTCCTAATTTTTCTTTGGGTGTAGCATCACAAACGGCCACCAGTTGACAATTTGGATTACGACGAACCATTTCAGCATGGCGTTTTCCAATGTGGCCCTGGCCAATAACTCCAAATTTTATTTTTGTCATGTTAAGAAATTCTTTTTACAATATTATTTTCAAGATGGTACGTTTGACCACTTTCTTTACAGGTTGCATGTCCAATCTGATCAAACTCCAAACGGTGCCCGAATTCACTCATCCAGCCTATCTGACGGGATGGATTTCCAACTACTAATGCAAAGGCCGGTACTGTTTTAGTAACCACTGTGCCTGCACCAATAAAAGCAAATTCTCCAATATCATGTCCGCAAACAATCGTAGCATTTGCTCCAATGGTAGCGCCTTTCCCGACATGTGTTTTTGCATATTCTGATTTACGATTAACTGCACTTCGTGGATTGATGACGTTTGTAAAAACCATTGAGGGACCTAAAAACACATCATCATCGCAGGTAACTCCGGTATAAATAGAAACATTATTTTGAACTTTTACGTTTTTACCTAGAACAACGCCAGGAGAAATAACCACATTCTGACCGATATTACAGTTCTCCCCTAAAACACAATCTGGCATAATATGACTAAAGTGCCAGATTTTTGTGTTTTTTTCAATAAGACAACCTTCATCAATAATGGCCGAAGGGTGTGCAAAATATGTTTTTTCCATAAATGATTTAGACCAACAAACTTAAGAAATAATGCCGAATTTGGGTAATTTTTGTGACGTTTACGAAAAAAAAGATATCATTGTCTAAAATTCATTTGAAGTGAGCTACCGACTCAATATAAAATATTACCTGGTACATAATTTAGGCTTCACTAATAAAGAAGCCATACGTGCTATCGAAAACAGAAAATTAAAAGTGAATGGTTCTGTGATTACTGAAAATAGTGAGTTTAATGAAACCTGGGATATTTATTTTGAAGACAAACTTTTAAAACCAAACACTCCTTTTACCTACATTGCTTTATATAAACCAAGAGGTATTGAAACCACCAATAATGAGGCTATAGCAGATAATTTAAAGACCATCTTTAAATTTGAAAAACACTTAGGTTATGCCGGAAGGCTGGATAAGGAATCTGAAGGATTATTACTGCTATCTAATGATGGTAAATACATTCAACTTTTATCAAGCCCCTTAATGGAAAAAGAAAAAGAATATATTGTAACAGTTAACAAACCTTTAACTGATATTTTTATTAAAGAGATGAGTGAAGGAGTTGAAATTATGATATGCAAAACCAAACCGTGTTTTATTGAAAAAGTGTCGGAATTTGAATTCAGGATTATTTTAACAGAAGGCAAAAACAGACAAATACGTCGTATGTGTAAGGCATTAGGGTATCTTGTTGCCAGGTTAATTAGAGTACGAATTGATACTGTTTTATTGGGAGATTTAAAGCCCGGTGAATTCAGTGAGTATACTCTTGAGCCATAAAAAAAGCGCCTCAAATTTTTGAGACGCTTTTTAAAAATAGTGAGTAGTAATTATTTCTGGATAACCATCTTTTCTGTTCCCTGAGTGTTTTTACCAGTCACTTTAATTGTATAAATTCCTGCGCTTAAATCATTTGTATTGATGGATTCATTATACATACCAGGTTGTAAGTCAGATAATAAAATTGTTTTTGAAATTTGACCAAGGTTATTAAAAATCTCAACCGTGTAAGATTCTGTATTTGCTAATACAAAGTATAATTGCACTTCAGTATTTGCAGGATTAGGATATGCTTTAAAAATAACATCATTCAATTTGTTTTCTTTAACACCAATTAATACCGAAGAAAGAACAGATACCTGTGTCTGCATTTGATCAATTCCTGCGGAAGGTACCTGAATATGAGAGTAGCTGGCAGTAAACAAAGGAAACTTAGAAGAACTATTATAGAAATTGTAAATAGTCTGATCTAAGGTACCTGCCATTTGCCCCAAAAAGGTCATTAAATCAAAACTTATATTCTGAGTTGCTGTTAGCCTCACACAATTGGTAAAATTAGAAAAACTGTTAATATTTAATGTACCGGTTCCATCAATTTGAATATTCATAACACCTGTAAATGTGCCGGTCGCAGGGCCAAATGGGGCTGTAGCTGTAATGCTTCCACCAACTGTGTTATCAGTATTCGTAAAACCGAAAGCCATTGGGTAGGATGCGATTGTGGCGTTGCCTGCATTATAATTCAAATCAAATTGCCCTGCATCTACACCCAGTAACTCCAATAAATTTGCAGATGATTTATAATAAGTAATGGTTGTAGAATCATATTGTACCAGATTAGTACCAGGATAATTTGCGGCATTTGAAAAGGAGGACGCTGAAGAAAACGTGTTTGGAACTACAATAGAATCTGTCATAGTCAAACCTGTAATGCTCCATGTTACACCGGCACCAGAAATATTCATTGGCAAAGGTGTTAAATTTGTATCAACATTTAGTGCGCCATATGTATCTCCTATAACAGGCTGATTATTAGCTGCAGTTAAGGTATAGGTTTGAGCATGTATTTGACTCAAAGTTAAAATGGATAATAATACTAAGTAGATTTTTTTCATAGTGTGTTTTTTAAGTTTAACCAAAGATAATTTATTTTGGTACAAAAGTGCCATTGTCTGATTTTTTCTCACAAACGAAAAATAAATTTTTTATAGGAGTTTTTAATGGATCAGGCTGTTTTCTTTGATCTCTTCAAGTAGTTGCTCTTTGGCTTTTGCCCTGCTTTTAATATGAATGAAATGTCCGTTTCCTATTTCAGCAATTTCCTTCAGGTTTTTCATTGCATCTTTATCATTACCGAAAGCCATGGTGGAAAGCTTTATTATTTTGTCACCCTGTTTTGTTTTATACAGTTTTTGATCGTCCGGGTAAAATCTGAATTTACCATCAGTGGCTAAAATAATTTGGTTATTCCCATCTGGAATATAATTTTTAAGAGCTATATCCAGACTAAATAAAATAGCCTTATTTCCTTTGGTAAGGCCTTTTGCTTTTAAAAGATCAACCACTTCATTTAATTCCTGTTTGGCATTTCCATTAACACCATTCTTTAATACTCTGACAGAATCCGCATAGGTAATAAAAGTTATTTTATCGGTTGGTCTTAACGCATCAATTAAATGATGAAGTGCGAATTGCATAACCTTAAGCTTGTTTGTGTCTTTCATGGAACTGGAAACATCCACCAAAAAAATAATGTTATTAGGTTTATAAAGTGTTTCATCTAGTTCGTTATTATTTTTAGGTTTAGCTGGTTTTATCATCACCTCCGGTTCAATTTTAATTACCGGTTCTCTGATTTCAGTATTACTCGTATGGTCAGGCATTTTATTGGACACATCTCTTGGTTGTGTTGTTTCCACTACCACTATAGGTTCGCTCGTCTTTACACCGGCGTTGTTAGGTTTTTTAAAATAAAAACAGGCTGTTTTGTCATCTGTTTTGATTGATTTAATAGTTCCTGAAAGAGACAGTTTAAAAGGAAGGCCATCGGCACTGGTTACCAATTGAATGGCTTCGTTGAATTTACCGGTTTGTTGCGGAATGAATTCCACCACGATCAAAGTAGTATCGCCGGGCTTTATTGTTTTTTTTGTTGTACGGATCGTGATTCCTTTTAAAGCATCAGCTCTCAATAAATAAAGGTTCTTTGCCTGGTTATTCTGAATAATATAATCAGCTCTAACCTTGTAAATATTTTCCTGTGTGCCGATGTCTTTATTTTGTTCATCAATACCAATCAAACTATTTTGAGAAAATAACGGATTGATAATGAAAATTAAAAATATAAGGAAGTATTGTTTCAAATGCTATTGTGATTTTTTAGCCCGCAGATTTCGCTAATTATCGCTGATTTTTTCTCGTTTATCTGCGTGATTTGCGGGACATAAAAGGTTATTACTTTAGTTTTTCGTTATTGAGATGTCTTTCCGAATCCCTGTTTGTTTTTTTATCCAGGTTTCTTTTTAATGCCTCTTCCAAATCTATGCCAGTTTGATTGGCTAAACATAATATAACAAATAAAACATCTGCCATTTCATCACCCAGGTCTTTATTTTTATCACTTTCTTTTTCGCTTTGCTCACCATAACGACGAGCAATAATGCGGGCAACTTCACCAACCTCTTCCGTCAGCATTGCCATATTGGTTAGTTCGCTGAAATAACGGACACCATATTGTTTGATCCAGTTATCAACCTGCTGTTGCGCTTCTGTTAAAGTCATATTTTTATAGGGATAAAAGTGACTTAAGAGAATGAAGGGATTATCAGACTATTCACATGTCTTTTTGTCTCTTTAATCTCTTAAATTTTTTGAGTCATTTTTTACTTTTTAATTGTATCCGATTCATATTTCTCAATGATTGCTTTTACCAATCTGTGTCTGATCACATCAACAGTGGTTAATTCCACAATGTCAATCCCATCGGTTTTTCTCAATAATCGAATAGCCTGCGCTAGTCCTGAAGTTTGATGTCGCGGAAGATCGACCTGTGTCATGTCGCCTGTTATAATGAATTTGGCATTGGCTCCCATACGGGTTAAAAACATTTTCATCTGACCTTCTGTTGTATTTTGTGCTTCATCTAATATTACAAATGCATTGTCTAGGGTTCTTCCACGCATAAATGCTAACGGAGCAATTTGTATAATTTTAGCTTCAATATACTGATTTAATTTATCCAAAGGCACCATATCATATAGTGCATCATACAATGGCTGCATATACGGATCCAGTTTTTCTTTCAGATCGCCTGGTAAAAAACCCAAATTTTCTCCGGCTTCAACTGCCGGCCTTGTAAGGATGATTCGTTTTACTTCTTTATTTTTCAAGGCTCTTACAGCTAATGCAACAGCCGTGTATGTTTTCCCTGTTCCTGCAGGGCCCACAGCAAACAACATGTCGCTCTTGTGAACCGACTGCATCATTTTTCGCTGATTGTCGGTTCTAGCTTTAATAACTAGTCCGTTGTTCCCAAAGACAATAATATCAGATCCTGTTGCTTCCTCTTTGGCATGTAATAAATTATCTCCTGTTTGGCCCAGTAAACGTTCAATAACTGTATCTGTTAATAAACCATTCTTATGATAATAATCTACCATCATGGTTAATTTTTTTTCGAAATAGGTAATGTCTTCTACATCCCCAAGAACTTTAATGGAATAACCGCGGGCAATAATTTTAAGTTTCGGGAAATGTTTTTTAATCACGTTGAGCTTCACATCATTAACTCCGTATATCTCAACAGGCTCTACGCTATCCAGTGTAATTGTTTTCTCTATCAAAGTGCTATTTATTTATGTTAATAATCGTGTTAATCAAATACTTTTTTAGGTAATACCTGAGCCTAATTTATTACTTACTTTCGAGTAAATTAAAAAAAGTTTTCAATATGTCTATAATTACCATTACTACTGATTTGGGTTACCGCGACCCATATTTAGCAATGGTAAAAGGCGTTTTACTTGGTAAACAACCGGGCGTAAAAATTGTTGATTTAGCTTGCGATGTAAATCCACACGCACACAACGAGGGAGCTTTTGCATTAAAAAGTGCATTGCCTTATTTTCCAAAAGACACTATTCATTTATTTGCCATTAAGTTTTTAAATTCTTCCGAAACCATTGGTAACCTGTCAGTTGACAATACCAGGTATTTGTTGTCAAGGTATAGGGGCCACTATATCATTTGTCCGGATAATGGTTTATTGACTCTTATTGATAAAGAATTTAATGAGCCTGTGTACCAATTGTATTTTGATAATGAAAAGCAGCACCCTTTTTATTTAAGGGATATTTTCACTGAAATTGCGGCCAAACTTATCAATAATGTAGCCCTTGATGAATTTTGTTCAGAGACCTTTGATTATTGCAAGTTGTATGCTTTTGAAAGTTTTTCAACACCCAGTAATTTGCAGGGAATGGTTTTATATGAAGATGATTTTGGTAATTTAATTACGAGCATCACAAAATATGAATTTGAAAAACAGGTAGGTAATAAACGTTTTTCTATTGCATTGCCATCAAGCAGTATTACAAAAATTCATAATACTTATGATGATGTAAAAATTGGGGATGTGGTTTGTTTTTTTAATTCCATGGATCTTTTGGAAATATCGTGTTTAGGGCAGTCAGCAACTAAAATAGTGATTAGAAAAAATGTATTGAGTAAATATAAAATAGACCGGATAATTGTTGATATATATGATTAAGAGATTTGTAAAAATGAAGTTCAAGACTGAAAATATTGAACGCTTTAAAGATATTTTTAATGCAAGTAAAAATTTAATTTCTGCGATGGAAGGCTGCAATCATGTTGAATTATTGCAG
This sequence comes from Bacteroidia bacterium, assembly GCA_031428235.1. Taxonomy (GTDB): domain Bacteria; phylum Bacteroidota; class Bacteroidia; order B-17B0; family Aurantibacillaceae; genus UBA4416. The sequence continues at coordinate 7,850 of JANPOX010000677.1, forward strand.
GATACCAATAACCCGTGCATTTTTTTTACGCTGAGCATATGGGAAGATCCTAAGTATCTGGAAGCGTATCGCCGATCTGAATTATTTGAAGGCGTTTGGGCTAAAACAAAAATATTATTTGATGATAAACCGGAAGCCTGGAGCGTTATGCAGTTGTAAGAGTTGAGTTATAAGTTTTAATAAAAAAACAAAACTCATAAAATTAAAAACTAAACACTAATAACTAAAAAAATTTTATAATGATCACATACGCCATATTAATTCTTACTGTTGGTTTTTCGCTCTACGCCATGAATAACCATGAGATCAAGTATAAATACATATTTCATCCTTATTCGATTAATCGTTATAGCCAACATTATCGTTTTTTATCACACGCTTTTTTACACGGAGATTACCTTCATTTAGCATTTAATATGTATGCCTTATGGATGTTTGGCCCAATTGTAGAAAAACAAGTATTGCCTTTATTGTTAGGTGATGTTGGTGAACCTGACACTAAAATGGGAATGGCTTTTTTTATTTTGTTATATACGGGATCGATTTATGCGTCTTCTATCTCCGAATATTTTAAAAATAAAGATGATATTCATTATACATCTTTGGGAGCAAGTGGCGCAGTAAATGCGTTGATCTTTAGTTTCATTACCTGTTCACCGCTGTCGCAGCTTGGTTTCTTTTTTATACCGATGCCGGCGTGGGTATTTGGTGTGTTGTATTTGGGAATCAGTTATTACTTAAGTAAACGGAATACCGGTAATGATTCAGTAGATAGAATAGGACATGAGGCCCATTTTTGGGGCGCTATGTTTGGTATTTTATTTACATTGATTTTAGGTTTATTAAACCAGGACGTTTATCTTAGATTAATTAATAATCACTAAGTATGAAGGTTACTTTTATAGGTACAGGCACTTCTCAAGGCGTTCCGCTTATTTGTTGCGAATGCGAGGTATGTCGTTCATCTAATCCAAAAGATAACCGGTTAAGAACTTCTATTTTAATTCAAAGTGAGCAAGCTAATGTCGTGATCGATTCCGGGCCTGATTTCAGACAACAAATGTTACGTCAGAAACTAAAAACTTTGGATGCCGTTGTTTTTACCCATGAACATAAAGATCATATTGCTGGACTGGATGAAGTAAAAGCATTTAATTTCTTTAATAAAATGCGTATGCCCGTTTATGCAACCGAGCGTGTTCAACAAGCCATTAAACGTGAGTTCGCTTATATATTTTCTGATGAAAAATATCCCGGCATTCCCGAAGTTGATTTGTATACAGTAACAAATCAGCCAATTAAAATAAAGGATATTGAATTATTACCCATTGATGTATTGCATTACCGCTTACCGGTAAAAGGCTATAGAATTAATGATTTTACATACATCACCGATGCTAATTTTATTTCAGAAGAAGAGAAGCTAAAAGTAAAAGGTTCAAAAATCATTGTCATTAATGCGCTGAGGAAAGAAGAACATGTTTCACATTACACATTGCAACAGGCTATTGACCTGATGACGGAATTGAAACCTGAGAAAGCTTACTTCACTCATATATCACATCAGCTGGGTTTACATAAAGAAGTATCAAAAGAGTTGCCACCGTTTATTGAATTGGCTTACGATGGTTTAGAAATTGAGATTTAAAACACTAAATGTTATGAAACTTAATGGAATAATTGTAGTTATTATCTTAATCCTTTTTTCTTCCTGTAAAAAAAATCAGGATAGCCATGAAAGAGGGCCAGATTGTAGTCAGAAACCTACCAAATATATCACTTCGGAAATTTCAAATTTTAAATTTAAGCAGGGTACTTATTGGATTTTTATTGATTCGATATCTTTGGCAGTGGATACTATGAATGTTTTGTCTGCTGGTAGTAGCATTACTCCCTATACTTATTGTGAAAATAATTTTCATGAATTTTATGCATTTAAAATGCGTCCTACGGGAAACAATACCATAGGAGACCAATATTCTCTTGAGGGTAATAGATTAATGCGAAATCAACGTAGTGAAGATGGTACGGATGATCAAATTTATCTCGGAGGTGCTCCTAAAATTGATTCATTGTTTATTTACGACAGATATTATAAAGCAGTTGAAGGGTACCTGAAAAGCGATTTGCAAAGTGGAGGGAAAACTGCCTACTTTATTAATACAGATTTTGGATTTATAAAGATTGAAAGATACAATTCCAATAATCAACTCATTTCAAGAAGGTTATTGAAAGAGAAATTCATAGTTCGATAATCTGCTTATTTTGTTCAAAAATCCACGAATTGTTAATTTGTTATTCGCTCAAAGTTTCCTGAGAATTGTAAATTTGATCGCTTTCAAAAAAGTGTGAAAATTATGATCAAAGCTGATGTATTATTAGGCCTTCAATGGGGCGACGAAGGAAAAGGTAAAATTGTTGACGTATTAACACCAAAATACGATATCATTGCCCGTTTTCAGGGTGGGCCAAATGCAGGTCACACATTGGAGTTTAATGGAATTAAACATGTATTACACACAATTCCCAGTGGTATTTTTCATCCAACAGCTTTAAATGTTATTGGTAATGGAGTAGTAATTGACCCGGTAATTTTCAAAAAAGAAATTGATGCATTAACCACTTTAGGTGTTGATTTTTCTAAAAAATTAGTGATCAGTAAACGCGCCCATTTAATTTTACCAACCCATCGTTTAATTGATGCCGCAAGCGAAGCAGCAAAAGGAAAAGATAAAATTGGTTCTACCTTAAAAGGAATTGGCCCTACTTATATGGATAAAACCGGACGTAATGGTTTACGCGTAGGTGATATTGAGAGCCCTAATTTTAAAGATAAATACAAAGCTTTAGTTGAGAAGCACAAACAAATACTGGAATTTCATAAATACGAATATAATTTATCGGAGCTTGAGCCTGCATGGTTTTCAGCAATTGAAGAGTTAAAAAAACTAACTTTTATTGATAGTGAGCATTTTATAAATGATGCCATCAAAAAAGGAAAAAAGATATTAGCAGAAGGCGCACAGGGTTCTTTACTGGATATTGATTTTGGTTCTTATCCTTTTGTAACTTCATCTAATACAATCTGTGCAGGTGCGTGTAACGGATTAGGGATTGCACCAAATCGTATCGGAAATGTAATTGGTATTTTTAAAGCATATTGTACACGTGTTGGTAGTGGCCCTTTTCCAACAGAATTAGATAATGAAGTAGGGGAGAAGATGCGCCAAATAGGTCGTGAGTTCGGTGCTACAACTGGTCGTCCGCGCCGTTGTGGTTGGTTAGATATTCCTGCGTTAAAATACGCCATTGCTATTAATGGTGTAACTGAATTGATGATGATGAAAGCGGATATTTTATCTGATTTTAATTCTTTACAGGTGTGTACGCATTACATGCACAAGGGTGAGAAAATTGATTATTTGCCCTACAGCATCGAACCTTCTGATGTTACTCCGGTTTATGAAGAAGTAAAAGGCTGGAATGTGGATCTGACCAAAATGACAGAGAAAAGTACTTTACCTAAAGAGTTAATGGATTACGTAAAATACATTGAAAAATTAGTGGAAGTACCTATCAGTATTGTTTCAATTGGCCCTGACAGAACACAAACTATTTTTATGTAAAAAGATAATGCGCTTCTGCATACGTGGGTAATAGTGCGGCTGATTTTGGCGAAACGGTGCGAACTGCAATTTTTCGGCGGTACTGCGTAGGTATTTTCGGGAGAAAAGAATTGGAGTTGGCGTTTCGTCTTGACTTTTTGTTTCTTTTTCGTCAAGGAAAAAGAAAATATAAATTTGAAAATGTCCTTTTATCCAAAAAAAAATAATTAATTTTAAAAAATTAAATCGGTGAAGCCAAGAGTTCTGTTAGAAAATAAACAACTGGAAGTTACTCTTACCCGTCTTTGCTATCAGTTAATAGAAGTTCACAACGATTTTAGTAGTACCGTTATCATTGGCTTACAGCCACGCGGAATCTATTTAGCACATCGCATTCAAAAATTACTGGAAGGCATTTTAAAGAAAAAAGTAAGCTGCGGTGATCTGGACATTACCTTTTACCGTGATGATTTTCGGAAGAAAGAACTTATTCCCAATAGCACCAATATTGATTTTATAATCGAAGAAAAAAATGTAATCCTGGTAGACGACGTATTATTTACCGGAAGAACCATTCGTGCCGGACTAGATGCCATGCTCGCTTTTGGAAGGCCTAATGATGTGGAGTTATTGGTGTTGGTTGATAGAAGGTTTAGCCGTCATGTTCCTATTCAAGCGAAATATATTGGTTTGGTAATTGATTCCATTGAAACACAAAATGTAAAAGTGGATTGGAAAGAATTAGACGGAAAAGACAGAGTAACATTAATAGATAAATAATAAACTAACAAACAACTAATACCTTGAGCATGTCACTTCGAGCGGAGTCGAGAAGCGAAGGGCGAGAAACGAGAACAAAAATAACAAACACAGATTCGTAAATTCGTATCATAATATTCGTAATCCCATGAGACCACAAGTAAAAGACCATATTCCCTATTTCCTGAAATACATTGATTTAATTCCTGAAGGAGATGTCATCTCCGCATTAAAGGCAAACCATCAATCTACTTTGGATTTTATTGAATCCATACCTCGACAAAAAGTGAATTACTTTTATGAGGAAGGAAAATGGACTGTTAAGCAAGTTATTAATCATATAATAGATACGGAACGTATTTTAAGCTACAGAGCTTTACGTTTTGCGAGAGGAGATGCACAATTATTGCCAGGTTTTGATGAAAATTTATATGCAGCTAACGCCAATTTAACCGAAACAAATATGCAATTGTTGATGGATGAGTTTGATTCGGTAAGGTTATCTACAATATTGATGTTTAAGCAATTAGCTGAAAAACAATTGCTGCTTAAAGGCGCTATGTCATCAGGTGAAACAAATGTATTATCGCTCGGATATTTTATTTGCGGTCATGCCCAGCACCATGTAAACGTTATTAAAGAAAGATATTTATAAACTATGAGCAACTTAAGCGTTAATCATCTATTAGGAATAAAGTATATCACTAAACACGATATCGAATTAATTTTAGAGACCGCTAAAAATTTTAAAGAAGTCATTAATAGACCAATTAAAAAAGTACCTTCTTTAAGAGACCTCACAGTTGCCAATTTATTTTTTGAAAACTCTACACGTACCCGTTTATCTTTTGAATTAGCGCAGAAGAGACTGAGTGCTGATGTGGTTAATTTTTCTGCAGCATCCTCTTCCGTTAAAAAAGGAGAAACCCTCATTGATACAGTTAATAATATCCTGGCCATGAAAGTGGATATGGTAGTAATGCGCCATGCAAGTGCCGGTGCCGCTGAATTTTTATCTAAACGCGTAAATGCCAAAATAGTAAATGCCGGTGATGGTGCTCATGAACATCCTACTCAGGCTTTATTAGATGCCTTTTCGATGCAGGAAAAACTAGGTAATCTGAAAGGAAAAAAGATCGCCATTGTAGGAGACATCCTTCATTCAAGAGTTGCGTTATCTAATATATTCTGCCTTCAAAAGCTTGGTGCGGAAGTTAAAGTATGCGGTCCTACCACTTTGATTCCTAAATATATAGAAAGCTTAGGGGTAAAGGTGGAAACTGATTTAAGAAAAACATTAGAATGGTGCGATGTGGCTAACATGCTGCGTATTCAATTGGAAAGACAGGACATTAAATTTTTTCCATCCATCAGGGAATACACTATGCTGTATGGTTTGGATAAAAAGATGCTGGATTCCTTATCTAAAAAGATTGTTATCATGCATCCGGGGCCAATTAACAGAGGGGTTGAAATTACCAGCGAAGTAGCTGACAGCAGTCAGTCTATTATACTTGATCAGGTTGAAAATGGTGTGGCCGTGAGAATGGCCGTTATGTTCTTATTGGCAGGTCGCCAGTAAATGATTTTCTTGTTAAAAACTTTGACTCATCTTATTGTTAAAAGGCTATTCCCTGCCCAAATTTAGTTTAAATTTACCTTAATTAATTAAGCACCAAATTATTAAATAATAAAATCCTATGAAAAAAATCTACTTAATTCTTATTGTGATTTCTGCAACATTAGCTTCTGCTTATGCGCAAACTGCTCCTACCTGTTCCTTAAACCCAACATTTATTGCCAGCAATAAAATAGGAGTTTGGCCAGACAGTGCAACTAATTTTATTTCAGGAACAGTGGGCGTGCCTTATGTTCAAAATATTACAGTTAAAGTTCCAAAAGATACTACTACTTCCGGAATTACTTTTTGCTTTAATCGTTTTGTTTTATCCACACCGTCAGGAACTGTAAACTATAACTTACCTCCGGGTTTAATTTTAGGATCTTCAACAACAGCTGTTGCTAATGGAACTGTAAATGGAGCTGCTTCATTAAAATTTCCGGGTAATGCAAATAACTGTGCAAGTATTTATGGAACACCAACTACAGCTGGTAGCTTCACTCTTTCTATGCTGGTAGAAGCATACGCAACACCGGCTTTTGGATCATGTCCTACTACTCCAAATGTTAACAACGGTTCTTTAGTAAGTTCTCAAACTCTAAATTATTATATTATTAATATTGGAACGTCTACCAGCGCAATTGATTTGGGTAAAGAAAAAATGACTTTAATGCAAAATGTACCAAATCCTTTCTCAGGTTTTACAGATATTAAGTTTTATGTAGAAACAGAAGATAATGCTATAGTAACTGTTTATAATGCACTTGGATCTGTGGTAAGTCAAAAGACTATTAAAACAACTCCGGGTGAAAATATAGTAACTATTAATGCTGCTGAACTGGCTAACGGGACATATATCTATAGTTTAAAATACAAAAATGCCATTACAACGAAACGTATGATGGTTATTAATAATTAATGACTATTTTCGAAGGTATACATTGCAATGTCAACTCAAACCTTCGAATTATTAATATTAGGCAGTAGCGCAGCAACGCCTACTGCCAACCGAAATCCAACCGCTCAGTTATTAAACATAGCTGAGCGGTTTTTTTTGATTGATTGTGGCGAAGGAACCCAAATGCAGTTGCGAAAATATAAGGCACGGTTCCAGAATATAAACCATATTTTTATTAGCCATCTGCATGGAGATCATTTTTTAGGTTTACCGGGTTTTATTGCAAGCATGCATTTACTCGGACGTAAAAATGAATTAACCATTTATTGTCCAAAAGAACTGGAAGAGATCATTAATCTGATTCATAAATTCTCTGAAACACAATTAAGTTATCCTGTAAAATTTATTCATACCGATAACACTTGCAAGCAATTATTATTTGAAGATGAAAAAACGGAAGTGTACAGCATTCCATTAAAACACCGGATAAAAACAACGGGTTTTTTATTCTGCGAAAAACCTTTGCCTAGGAACATTGATAAATACCGACTCGAAAAAATGGATGTTTCTTTTGCTGAGATCCATAAATTAAAGCAAGGGTATGATGCTATTGATAATGCTGGTAATACCATCAAAAACGAACAACTCACCACGGATCCTTATAAGGCCAGGAGTTACGCCTTTTGCAGCGATACTAAATTTTTTGAAGCCTTAGCGGAAGACATTAAAGATGTTGATTTGCTGTACCATGAATCTACTTTTTTAGAAGATAAAAAAGACCGTGCTAAACAGACCTTTCACAGCACGGCTCAACAAGCGGCACAATTAGCTGTACTCGCCAACACCAAACAATTATTGTTAGGACATTTTTCAGCCAGGTATGGTAATTTAGAAGAATTTTTAAAGGAAGCCCGGCCTATTTTTGAAAATACGGAACTGGCTGTTGAAGGAAAAATATTTTCCCTGTAACTTTTATTTTTTTTGTGGTTATATAATTAGAAAAGGATAATTACCATTAATTTTTCGACGCACAACAATTCTTTCTTAAATGGCTTTACCAATCACTACAGCGGTATAACCATTTAAAACTTAGACTTTCTATATTAAAAAATAAATTCGCGTAAGGGATAGAGCGTAAATCCTTTTTGTGTCTCTTCACAAAAAGATTGTAGTGATAGCCCGACCCGACTGCCTTTTAGGAGGGACACGCCCAAATAAACTAAATTATAACAAACATATTATTTCTATGTAAGCAACATTTACGTTAACTCTAAATCTAACCATTATGAAAAACGTAAACCGATTGGCTTTCGCAGGCTTAGTTGCTTGTTTTGTACAAAAAGGATTTTCTCAATTAAATAATCATCACAAAAACTATATTGATATTGGGATAGTAGGAGGGATGCAGCGCGATGATTCGCCGTTAGCAGGTGTATACGGAAGTGCCGGTACTTTTTTTATGGCCTTTGGCAGACCAAATTCTATTGATGTTCGGGTTAAAGAATTATACATTGCCAATCCGGATCAGCAGGGAACATTGATTACTTTAACCTACAGGGTGAGTTTAATAAAAGGTTTGTTTGTTGGAATTGGCGGCGCTCATGGCCACCAGGTTGCGATGGGAGAATTTATGACTCATACCGGTTCTTCAATAGGTGGTACCAATTCTCATATCATGCATAGTTCAGGTTTTAATACTGAGCTTGGTTATAATTTCAGGTCATTTATTAAAAATAAATACCTGGGTATTTACCCGGTTGTGCAATTGGCCTACACACAATTATTTATGACAAGCCATTCTATGCCTAATTTAACAGTAAGCACAGGCTTTCGGGTAGGGTTTAAACAATGGAATTAATAACAGAATTTTTGATAATTTTTGAAATAAAAATTTTGATATTCCGTATAGTCCAGTATCTTTGTTTAAAATTAATCTAAATAAGATATTTTTCTATGATTTCAGTACTAATAGCCGATAAAAACTACCTGAGCAGACTGGGTCTTTTTACGTTGTTAAATACGTCATCAAACTTTGAAGTGGATTACACAGAGGATGAAAATTTTGAAAATTTAGTTGACTGTATTAAAAAGAATAAACCAAAAATTTTAGTTCTTGATTTTCAGTCTTTGGGCTTTAGTTCCAAACAAATTTCTTTATTGACAAAAACATTCAAACGTCTTCAGGTGCTTGCCATTACGGATTACATGAGCAAAAGTGAAATGCAATCGGCATTGGATAATGGCGTAAGAAGTTATTTATTGAAAGAATGCGATAAGGAAGAAATTATTGAAGCTTTGCATGCTACCTATAACGGGGAGCGTTTTTTATGTGGTAAAGTAGCTTATTTCCTTACTCAAACAGAAGATACACATGTTGCTAAACCTGTTCTTGATAAAATTTCTTGTCAAGGTCTTGGTATTACCGATAGAGAATTGGATGTGATCCGTTTGATCTCTGAAGGATTATCTAATAAACTGATTGCCGATAAATTAGAGTTAAGTACACATACGGTTAATACACACCGTAAAAATATCATGACTAAATTAGATCTTCCTAATACTGCAGGAATTGTGATGTTTGCTGTAAAGAATAATTTATTAGTGGCTTAGTACCATGAAATCTGATCTGGAAATAAGCGATTATTTTATCCTTTTATTTGTTGCCGGT
>JANPOX010000678.1:0-3787 GCA_031428235.1 Bacteroidia bacterium
AGGTTCAAATAAAAGAGTGATGTTTTTTTTATTTAAATACCACGGATAAGAAGCTTTATTGAAACTAAATAAACCTACTTCTACTCCGGAAGACGCTAAACCCAAAGCCCATTTTTCGGTGTGCTCAGAATAAGTATCGGACAATAAAAGAATGCGCATAACAGTAAAATTACTAAACATATTAAGAACTTTTTGAAATATACAGGGCTTTATAAACAGTAGGTTTTTAATAACAAAAGCACTAAAAAATGTATATTTGTTGCTTATGCGCTTTTCAGTTATTATCCCTTCCTATAATCAATTTAAATTTATTGAAGCTACAATGAAGAACGTTGTTGCGCTCAAAGAATTGTGCGGGGAACATGGTAATGAACTGGAGGTTATTGTTTTTGATAATTGCTCGATACCTGAAGTACAGGAAGTTTTTGAAAAATACAAAAGCTTTATCGATGTTTTGAAGGTAGAACCGGATAAGGGACAATACGATGCCATCAATAAGGGATTACAACACGTAACAGGCGAATACTGGACATGGTTAAATACAGATGATCTAATAGACTCGGCCGGACTTTTGAAAATTATAAATTACCTGCAAAAGTATACCGTTGATTATATCTATGGTGATATTGAAACTATCGATGAACTGGGAAGAACTATTTCAAAAGGGTCCAGCGGAAAATTCACATTAAAATCTCTAACTACTAAAGATGCTTCTATCTCACAACCAGGCTCTTTTTTTAGAACGGAGTTCACAAAAAAAATAGGTGAATTAAAGCCTTACAAATTTGCTTTTGATTATGAGTTTATTTTAAGGATATTTAAAAACAATGGATCGGTAATAAAACTTGATGCCATTGTTGCACAGTTCAGGTATTACCAGGAATCAAAATCCGGTAGCCAGGATGCACGATTTTTAATGGAACAATTAGAGATTGCCAAATTATATGGCTCAACTGCGCTTTCAAGATTAAGTCTAATGTTAAGATTGCGCATTATCAAACGAAAACTGGTTAACTAATTGAAACCAATTAATGAAATAACTGTTTTTTCAATTGGTGATTCCAACGAATTAAAAACATGGTCAAATGTACCGTACTTCTTTACCAAAAGTCTTGAAGAAAAGCAGATAAAAGTCAATAGAGTTAATATTGAGGAAAACTCTTTTTTAAACACAATCTATAAGTACACTATTTTTGCCATTTTAAAACTCATCAATAAAAACTCAAACCATACTTATTTCAGGTCAGGACTAAATTATTTTTTGACAACCAGAAAGATCGAGTCAGCCATCAAACAATACAAAAACGCAGATACCTTTTTATTTTTGACCTATAGCTTTAGTGCAAAGAAAATAAATAATAAAAAAGTAATCCTGTTCGGCGACTGGAGTTATTTATATTACATCAACAACTTTTTAAAACGTGAACCTAAATGGTTTGAAAAGAAAACTTTATCTCGGGAAGAAAAACACATTAAGGAAGCAAACACTGTATTAAGTTTATTTCCAAAATCACTTGAATTCAACGTTCTGCATTACAACAACAAGCATCAGTATTATTTAGGAAATGTGATCAATAGTAATTTTAAGTTAGATGTAAAACAACTCATTCACCAAAAATCAAATAGCAATAAATTACTTTTTATTGGTAATAAGAAATACATTAATGGCGCTGTAGACCTGATCAACGCTTTTAAAACTATTTTAGAAACTACAACTGCAAATGTTGAACTTCACATTATAGGATTAAAGGAAGAAGAAGTTGGCATTAAACTGCCAGGACTTTTTTACTATGGCTACTTGGATAAAGGAATTGCATCTGATAACAAACTTTACTACCAACTTATTTCAAAGGCAAGAGCCATAATAAATACAAATCCAGATTGGGGTGCATTTTCTTCTATGACTGAGGCCATGTATTATTTTACTCCCGTAATTACAACACCCTATGGTGAATTTATTGAAACATACGGTACTAATATTGATTTTGGATATTATGTAAATAGTAATTCTTCCGAAGAGTTAATTTCTCAAATAGAAAATCTTCTCAGTCATTCGTCCGATAAACAAATCGAATTAATGAAGAATGCTCATCAAAAAGTAAAAGATTTTACATGGAGTAATTATACAGATAGAGTATTGAAACTGATTAACGGATAGCAGACAATAGCCTTATTAAGAGATTCCCCTTTTGAAATTGTAAAATTTTTCGGAAGTCAGTATTTTCTTCAGTAAACAAATAATGATTCTTGTTCTCTTTTATATTCACAGAATACGCTTTATAAGCCTTTAGTCTGAAATAGAGTTTTAACTTAACCATTTGAGTATAACTTAAGTGTGATCTAAACGCAGTAAATCGTTCATTGAATAATAGCAGGTATGAGAACAATAATGGCTCTATATAATGTATATCAAAATATTTTGTTGATACATTTAAATTCGTAGTTGATTCATTATGAATTCTAAAAGCACATAGTTGTTCAGGAATATAAACTAAACCATATTTACTTGAAACTCTTAAAGCAAATTCTAAATCGCATATCTGCTTTAAAGATGCGTTAAACTCCCCTAGTTCATCAACAATACTTCTTCTAAAAAAAACGAGACTTGGCTCCCCAATAAAATTCATGCAAATATTTTCTACTTCAATTTTTGAAATGAGTTCAGGGGAAAATATATTTTCCATAAAATCAGAAGTATTTTCAAGGGTTCTAACTTCTTTAGTATAATAATTCACCTGATCGAAACTAGCGTTTTGAGGTAAAATAAAATGCCGTTTACTAACAATCAATTGAGTATTATTCCCAATTTGACCAACAAATTTTTCCAGGCAATCATGTGTTATATAATCATCCTGAAAAACAAACTTTATCCATTCTCCGGAACTTAATTCCAAACATTTATTCCAGTTACCCACTAAACCTAAGTTCTGTTCGCTTTTGTAAAATTTAATTAAAGGATATTTAGATGTATATTCTTCTATTAGTGTAATACTGCTATCAGTAGAACCATCATCACAAATAATGATTTCGTAATCAGTGAATGTTTGGTTCACGCAGGAATCCAGACATTCAATAAGGTATTTATCGCCATTATAAACAGGAATGCATATACTCACTAATGGCTTAATCATAGCGTTTCCCTTTCAATTTTCTATAGGTTTGAATTAAGTTACGTTTTGTATTGTAAACAAGGTAATCCAATGTATTCATTCCAGAAGCTTGATCCTCTTTAACTTTTTCGAAATCAATCAAAGGTTCATGAGTGATCTGCTGAATTAGTTTTATATAATCATCAGATTTAATATTAAAATTCATTCTTGCCAAAGTTAGTAGTTCAGATTGACGATAGGAAGCAAACACAATTTTTTTCTTGATCATAGGTAGACCCGCCTTTAAAAGTTCTTCTACATGGAAAAACGTTGGGCTAAATTCCCCATGATACTCTTTTGAAGAATAGCAGGCATCTAACTTAAAGCCATTATCCTTCAACCTTTTACTCAGACCAACTTCGTATATTTCAATAACTTCACTTACATTTTTTAGTATTTTATGCTCATTGAAATAATGAACCATTTCAGGAATGGCTTTATGTTTAAATACCATAAAAAAAGATTGTAAATGGTAATGTATAGCGTTTGAGTCTGTAATGCCACAAACATCAGCATTTGTATTCTGTAACCATTCAAAAAACTGTGTCGGCTTTTTAAATAAGATACAAGAATCATTCACCAAAGCAATCTGTTGATATTGGGTTGAATCTAATTGCGAAATAGCTTTATACCACATG
>JANPOX010000679.1:0-3778 GCA_031428235.1 Bacteroidia bacterium
TTTTAAAAATAAAACACAAACACAAAAATAAACACACAACCAGCTAACTAAACACTAACTAAACAAAAACACAGCTATGAGCAAACTTCCTAAAGTAACCGGTTTTAAAAAGTATTTACACTTAGCATCTTGCTTTGGTGCATCTATCGTAATTATTGGAGCATTATTTAAAATTCAACACTGGCCGGGTTCCGATATTGCTATTATTGCAGGTTTAGGTACTGAAGCGGTTCTATTTGTATTGTTTGGTATTGATATTCCTCATGAGGAATATGATTGGACTTTAGCATATCCTGAGTTAGGTGGTATGGGTGGTCATGATGAAGAAGAATTAAGTCACGATAATGGTTTACCGGTATCTGCACAATTAGATAATATGTTAGCTGAAGCTAAAATTGGGCCTGAATTAATTGAAAGTTTAGGATCAGGTATGCGTTCATTAAGCGATAGCGCTAATAAAATGGGCGATATCAGTAATGCAACTCTTGCTACTAACGAGTATGTTGATAGTGTAAAAAGTGCTTCTAAAAACGTATCTCAATTAGCTGATACGTATAGCAAAGCAGCAGAATCAATCTCTAGTTTAGCTGATGCTAATGATGCTGGAACTTCGATCGGTCTATCGTTAACAAGCGTTTCTAAAAATTTATCTGCTTTAAATGCTACTTACGAATTACAATTACAAGGTTCTCGTACACATTTAGAAGCGACTGAGAAATTCTACGATGGTTTAGCGGACTTAATGAAAAATTTACATGATTCAGTTGATGATACTAAAAAATACCGTCAGGAAATGTCAACATTATCTACTAACCTATCTGCGCTTAATACCATCTATGGTAACATGTTAGGTGCAATGAATTTTAATAAATAATCTTCAAAAAAAGCATTGAAATGAATGAAAGAATCCCTTTCATTCATTTCCTATAAACTTATTTAAATTTAATCTTAAAAAAACATTCTTGAATTATGGGAGGCGGTAAAGAAACACCAAGGCAGAAGATGATCGGTATGATGTACCTCGTATTGACGGCGCTTTTGGCAATGAACGTATCAAAACAAATTTTACATGGTTACGTGGCAGTAAATGAAAGTATTGAGATTGCCAAAGAAAACATGCATGAAAATAATGAGCGTCTTTTTAAAGCGTTTGAAGATATGGCAACTAACACAGCAGCGGCAAAACCATATTTAGAGAAAGCGATTTTGGCTCAGAAAGAGATTGAGGAGGTCTACAAATACATTGGGGTAGTTAGAACTAAAGTAATTGCAGTGACTGAAAAGAAAGATGAGAAAACAGCAGATACCATGCGTTTGGAAATGATGGAAAAAACCGGGCAAATTGATAACTATGATGCACCGAGTGGTTTTTTAATTGGATCTGAGGCTGCATCGCCAAAAACAGGTGAGTATTCTGCAAATGAATTAAAAGGAAAATTGAAAGGCTTGCATGATAAATTGGTTGGTATTGTTGAGGACATGCAAAAAGATCCTAAAATTAAATTACCGAAAGATGATTACGAAGCTTTAAAAAAGAAATTGAAATCCGTTGAACCTGATGAAACTCCTTTTATGGAAGGAAATGTTAAGTTTGGTTGGGAAGCAAAAAACTTTTACCACTTACCGGAAGCAGCTGTAGTTACTACTTTAAATAAAATGCAGGCTGATTTAAAAAATGTGGAAGCAGATATCTTACAGGTATTCTCTGGAGCCAGTGGAAAATTAGCGATTAAATTTGATGCGATCAAAGCACGTGTAGTTGCTCCATCTTCTTATATCCAGGCTGGACAGCCTTATGAAGCTGATATCTTCTTAGCAGCATCTTCTTCGAAGTTAGCAGCAGGTGATATGGAAATCATTATTGGTGTGGATTCTGCTGCTGCCGCTGGTGGTGCTAAAGGAACATTGGTGCCAATAGTTGCTGGTGAAGGTAAATATTCTGTTGGTACAGGTGGAGAAGGCGATCAAACGTATAAAGGAGTAATTAAATACAAGAATCCTGATGGAACTTTTAAATTTTATCCTTTTGAACAATCTTACAAGGTTGCAAAATCCGGAGCAACAGTGTCTGCTGATCAAATGAATGTATTTTATGCAGGTGTTCCAAATCCGGTTACTGCAGCCGCAGCGGGTATTTCTCCTGCTGATATCAGTGTAAGTGCTAATGGTGCGGGTGTAAGAGTTGCCGGAAAAGGAAATGGTAAATATGAATTTACATTTACCGGAACTGGTGAGTGTATGGTTTCTGTTTCTGCTAAAACCAAAGACGGTGTTAAATCTCAAGGTCCTCCAATTAAATTCCGTGTAAAACCTTTACCAAAACCAGAATTGAAAATTGGACCAAAATTCGCTCCTCAGGAAATGAAGAAAAATGAATTATCAATGGTAGCTGGTTTAGGTGCCGGAGCTAATGGTTTTGATTTCCAGGCAAATTTTGTTGTACAATCTTATGAGGTTACAGGAAAAGCAAAAGGAAAATTGATGCAAGAATCTGGTAACGGAAATAATTTAAGTTCAGCAGCAGCAGCCATTTTGAAGGGTGCAGACGTTAATACGAAAGTATATATTGATGCTAAAGTTAAAGGGCCGGATGGTAAAGTTACTTCTACAACCGTTGGTATTAAAGTGCTTAAATAATAAATTGGTATAAATTAAAATCTGATAGTATGATGAATTTCAAAAGTATATTGTTTATAGGCATCTTAATGATGGCTTTAAATATTAAGGCTCAACCCGGGGTATTTCAGCCGGGGGATTACAGAGATGGAATTTATGATAAGGAAAATTCCACTAACAGAAGGTTTATACCCTATACGCATCTTCGTGAAGGAGATGTAAATTGGGAAAAACGTGTGTGGAGAAAATTGGATATGCGTGAAAAACAAAATCAGCAATTGTATTATCCTACTGATGCTGTTACTAGCCGTATTTCTTTAATGCAGTTGATTTTAAAATATATTTTAAATGGCCAAATCATTGCCTTTGTTGATGAAGAGTTTTTGCAACCGTACGAATTATCAGCTATCAGAAACAAAATCGTGATTCAGGGTGATACTGTTGATGTTGAGGAGTTTTTGCCAGACGGAAGTTCTGTTATGGTAAGAAAACCAGGTGTTGTTGATTCTACATGGATATATGGCAACTTTACATCATTAGACCTGAAAGAAGATTGGTTTTTTGATAAACAAAAATCTGTTCTTGAAGTTAGGATTTTAGCAATGGGTTTTAATGCTTTAAAACCTGGTAAAGAAGATATCGGAGAGTTTAATATGTTTTATACATATTTCCCTGCCTGCCGTCCTTTTTTCGCAAAACACGAGGTGTATAATGCTAAAAATGACGCAGAACGCAGAACATTTGAAGATATATTCTGGAAACGTCAGTTTTCATCTGTTGCAACAAAAGAAACTAATGTGTATGATAGATCTATTGATCGTTACTCAAAAGGTATAGATGCTTTATTGGAATCTGACAGGATTAAAAATGATATTTTCCGATGGGAGCATGATCTCTGGCATTTTTAAAAATCAAACTAGAAACAAAAACCTCCTGAGAAATCAGGAGGTTTTTTATTGATAGAATGTCCGGTTAAATATTACCTTAATGAATACAGGCTACCACCTTTTTCAAATAGCTCATCTACACGCTTCTCAATTTCAGGATTCCTTTCTAAAACGGGTGCATGATGTGGTTTAATGCGTGCATCAATGATCATATTGTCACAGCCAAAATGTTTAAACTCTGTAAATGAATTAATCCCATAAACATCATTACTCGG
>JANPOX010000680.1:0-3738 GCA_031428235.1 Bacteroidia bacterium
CATGCTTAATACACCACCAGCACATTCAAAAATCAAAGCAGCTGCTCTTTTTAAAGCATTGATCGTCATTTCAGGATCTGTACCACGTTCAAAACGGAAGCTGCTGTCTGTTTTTAAACCATGTTTTTTGCCTGTTCTGCGTATATAATCCGGATTGAAATAAGCAGCTTCTAAAAATATAGAATTGGTGCTTTCATTCACACCGCTGTCCTGTCCGCCAAATACACCTGCTATACACATGGGTTCTGATTCATTACAAATCATCAGGTCGTTAGCGTTTAATGTTCTTTCAACTCCGTCAAGTGTTTTGAATTTTTTATTTTCAAAACCTGTTTTCACAATGATCTTATTGCCGGTAATTTTATTCAGATCAAACGCGTGCATAGGCTGACCCAAATCATGCAAAACGAAATTGGTAATATCTACAATGTTATTGATAGGGCGAAGTCCAATAGCCAACAGAGAATTTTTTAACCAATCAGGAGAGGGCTTAACTGTAATACCGGAAATAACCAAACCGCTATAACGTTTACAGGCATCCGTGTTTTCAATCGCAATCTCAACTTTATTAATGTTACTTGCTTCAGGTAAGTCAAAAATATTTTGCAGTACAGCGCTATGAGTCGTTGTATTGTTTTTGCAATTTAGTATCGCTGCAAGATCCCTGGCCACCCCATAATGTGAAGCAGCATCAGCGCGGTTAGGCGTAAGGCCAATTTCTAAAACATGATCCTGTTCGAGTTTAAAAAAAACACTGGCAGGAGTTCCTACCACTGCATGATCCGGTAAAATTAAAATACCCTCATGGCTATTTCCTAATCCAATTTCATCTTCCGCGCAGATCATCCCTTCACTGGCTGCACCGCGTATTTTAGATTTTTTTATTTCAAATGGTTCACCTGTTGTGGGGTATAATTTAGCCCCGATCATTGCCACTAATACTTTTTGCCCGGCAGCCACATTTGGTGCACCACACACTATGTTCAACAATTCAGAACCACCCACATTTACTTTCGTAACGCTTAGTTTATCGGCATCCGGGTGTTTTTCTTTTTCAATCACTTCACCAACCACTATTCCCTTTAATCCTCCTTTAACACTTTCAAATGTTTCAATGCCTTCTACTTCTAAACCGGATGAAGTCAGGTATTCATCAATTTGCTGAGGAGTTAAATCTGTTTTTATGAGTGTTCTTAACCAGTTATAGGATATTTTCATGTGTTGTAAGCTATATTAAAGAGCATAAAAATACAAAAAAATAACCTTTATAAAACAGGATAACACAGAATGTGGGATAGATGGTTTGTTGGTAATGATAGAGGACAAAACCACATAGTCACATAGAAATAGCAAGACAAAAAAAGAAGAGATAGAAAACAAGTTTTTACACATAGCCAACTATGTGTGAAGGTGTCTTTATTGATCTTTTATTTTATAAAACTATGTGCCTATGTGTTTAAAAACTCAATGTGTTCTCCCTGCAAACAACTATATTTGCCCCGTGGCAGAAATAGGGAAAGACATCATCAAAGCAAAAGGTTTTCTGGAAGAAAATCTGTTAGTAGCTATTCCTACCGAAACGGTTTATGGTTTAGCAGCTAATGCATTAGATCCTAACGCCATTGCAAAAATTTTTGAAGCCAAAGAGCGTCCCACCTTTGATCCTTTAATTGTTCATACATTCAATTTGGAACAGGTATATCAATTTGTGACTGAGATCCATCCGGCCTTATTAAAACTGGCAGAAGCTTTTTGGCCTGGACCATTAACCTTATTGCTGCCTAAAAAAAGGATCATTCCTGATTTAGTAACATCAGGATTAGACAGAGTAGGAGTGAGGATTCCAAACCATCCTCTAACTTTGGAGCTACTTTCCAAACTTGCTTTTCCTTTGGCAGCGCCAAGTGCCAATCCGTTTGGATATATCAGTCCTACAAAAGCGGAGCACGTTCAGAAACAATTGGGTGATAAAATCCAGTACATTTTAGATGGCGGCGATTGTTCGGTAGGTTTGGAATCGACCATTGTGGGAGAAGAAAATGGCGAATTAATTCTTTATCGTTTAGGTGGTTTAGCAATTGATGAGATTGAAAAGGTGGTTGGCAAAGTAACTGTTCAATTGAATCAGTCAAGTAATCCAAAAGCTCCCGGCCAGTTAAAAAGCCATTATGCTCCTTCAAAGCCTTTTTACATTGGTAATTTGGATGAATTACAAAATAAATATGCTAACCAAAAGATGGGTGTCTTGACATTTGGTGGTCATCATTCTTTGAAAGATGCTTTAGTCATTAAAAATTTATCTCCAACAGGAAATCTCAGAGAAGCAGCCATTAATTTATTTTCTTTTTTGCGTGAACTGGATGAATCAAATGTAGAGGTTATCCTCTGTAACTTCCTTCCTCCGAAGGGTTTAGGCCTTGCCATAAATGACAGGTTAAAAAGAGCTGCTGCTATTTAAAAGCATTATATCTATCAGAGAATAATTCATATAAATCTTATTGTGCTTTCTCATAGATAACTTAAGATCTTGATACTTTAATTTTTTTTAATGCTTAAATAATTTCTTACATTTACAAGGTATGTCAAAAATTACAATTGCTATAGATGGTTATTCATCGTGTGGAAAAAGCACACTGGCAAAGGCATTGGCACAAAAACTAAATTACAATTACATAGATACCGGTGCTATGTACAGAGCAGTAACTATTTACTGTTTGAGAAACGATATCATTAAAGATTCAATAGTTGATTTACCAAAACTGCTTGCTTCTCTAAAAGACATTGATGTATCTTTTGTTTATAATACAACCACAAAAACATCGGAAGTATTTTTAAACGGCGAACATGTGGAGCGTGAAATAAGAACCATGGAGGTAGCCAATAATGTGAGCGCCGTCAGTTCAATCAAGGAAGTACGTGAAAAAATGGTAGTGCTTCAGCGTGAAATGGGTAAGAACAAAGGGGTGATTATGGATGGCCGAGATATTGGTTCCCATGTATTCCCTAATGCTGAATTAAAATTGTTTATGACCGCGGAAGGCGATGTGCGCACCCAGCGCCGCCTGGATGAATTAAGAAGTAAAGGAGAGCGCCATTCATTTGAAGATGTGAAACGCAATTTGGAGAAGCGTGACCACGATGATACCACCCGTAAAGAAAATCCTTTGGTACAAGCAGAAGATGCCATTATCCTTGATAATACGGACATTAGCAAAGAAGAGCAATTAAGTTTTGTAGTGAAACTGATTAATGATCTGTTGTTAACTAAAGATGAGTTTTACAAACCTTTGGCGAGGCATTAAATAAATAACAGAATTCGGTTTTTTTGTTTACAATTCAGCTATTTAATACCAAAAAAGAAGCTTTTTCATTGGCAATAGCATCTGCATGAATTTCCTAAAAAGATAATTATTTTTATCATTATTTAAAAATCCTCTCTAGTTTATCAAACATCGATTGCCACCCTTTACCGCAATCACCGGCCATGTCAGGCGGTAAGCCTTCATGTTTTAAATGCATGGTTGTTTTGCCATTTGTTTCTTCAAATTCTACAGTTACCAAAAGTTCATTTTGCCATTCGCCCGGCATACCATAATAAGAGGCATTAACAATTTTTCCATTACTGTCTGCAAAACAATCAGTCCAAATAATTTTCTTGTTGGGTACAATTTCCTTATACGTACCTGTTGACCATACTTCTTTTCCATCAGGCCCTTTCATAGAATTTAAATAGTGGCC
>JANPOX010000681.1:0-5793 GCA_031428235.1 Bacteroidia bacterium
GCTATTACCGGTACAAATGGTAAAACCACCACCACTCGTTTAATTGCACATATTGTAAAAAATAACGGATTTAAAGTTGGCTTTACTACGAGTGATGGAATTTATGTAGGAAATTCTATGCTGACAAAAGGAGATACAACAGGCCCGGTAAGTGCTGAGTTTATTTTAAAAGATCCTACTGTTGAATTTGCTGTATTAGAAACGGCACGAGGCGGAATATTAAGAGCAGGTTTGGGTTTCACCAAATGTGATGTAGCTGTGGTAACAAATATTCAGGAAGATCATATGGGTCTTTCAGATATTCATACTTTAAAAGACATGGCTCGTGTAAAAGGAGTTGTAGTGGAAAGTGTAAAACGTAATGGTTACGCTGTAGTAAATGCTGATAACGAACATTGTGTAGGAATTGGAAAAACAGCTGATTGTAACGTGGCTTATTTCAGTATGAACGAAAATAATCCTGTAATTATTGAACATTGCAAACAAGGTGGAATTGCAGCCATTTTTGAAAACGGATTCATTACCATAAAAAAAGGTGATTGGAAATTCAGAGTGCAAAAAGCTACCAGCGTTCCTCTAACTTTTGGTGGTCGTGTTTCATTTATGATTCAAAATGTATTAGCAGCTACCTTAGCAACCTACGTATATGGTTTTGCAACGGAAGATATTGCTACTAGCCTGGAGACATTCATCCCATCCGCGGCTCAAACGCCTGGCCGAATGAATATTTTTGATTTCAAGGAATATAAAGTGATGATCGACTTTGCACATAATGCAGATGGCTTTAAAGGAATAAAAGAATTTTTATCTACTGTTGATTCGACATCAAAAATTGGAATTATAACCGGTACCGGCGACAGACGTGACGATGATATCCGTGATATGGGACGTATTTCTGCCGAGATGTTTGATCATATTATTATTCGTCAGGATAAATTTTTAAGAGGTAGACAAGCTGAAGATATCGTGAGATTATTAGTGGAAGGAATTAAGCAGGTTAGCCCGGAAACATCTTATGAATATGTGCCAAAGGAAATTGAAGCTTTAAATCATGCATTCAGTATTGCAAAACCCGGCTCATTTATAGTGGCCTTAAGTGATGTGATTGATAATGCAATTGAAGTAGTGAATTCCTATTTGGATAAGGAGAGAGCTGCAAAGTAAAATTGCCTTATTGAAATTACATTTCCGGATATGGAAAACCAAGCCTAACATTTGAATTAAAAATGCCTCTCTGAATTCAGAGAGGCATTTTATTTATTTAGTGATCATTATTTTTCCAGTGGTCAGTTCTTCATCAACCTTAACCCTGTAGAAATAAGTTCCCACAGGTAGTTGTTCCACATTGGTTTTGATAATATTATTTCCATTGGTAATGTTCTCACGCACTTCATGTAAAATAGTTTGTCCTAAAGTATTCACCAATGTGATCTCAACTTTTACAGGTTTAACACTGTTGATCATAAAGTTAAGGTCGTTATTTGTTGGGTTAGGATAAACGATTACAGAACCACTTGCAGTTGTTTGTTTAACAATTCCCGTTACGGTACCTGGACCATTGTAATGTACCTGCGCGCTGTCAGCACTTTTAGTAATATCAATTAAGTCATCTCCTGCAATTAACGCAAAAGCAACGGTTGCACTGTCGCCTGCATTAATAGTATAAGGGCCGGTACTAACTACCTCAATAACATCGGTTCCGGTTGTTGTAGTTCCCGTAACTCCGGCAATTAATCTATTGGTAGAGAGAGAAGTATATTTTTCGGCTGTACTAAAATAATTACTTGTATCCGTTACGTCAATTCCTCCGCCACCACCGGCAAGGTTATCAATATGATAACATTTTGTTGGGGCAGTGTTGGTTAATACTTTAATGCCCGCAAATTTACCACCCGCAGCAGTTGAATATACGTAACCCATATTTTTAGCAGAAACATAATTGGCTTTATTCTGAGCTGCTGTTGTGCCATCAATATCCCAATCTGAGCTAATCCCTGCATACAAATTAGTTAATGGTGCGGTGCCATTGTTTTTTATAACATATTCTACGATCACATATTTCCTGTTTCCAGGAGTACTCCAGGCGTAAGCGCTATGGGATACCAAAAGATTTTGAGTTGGTGTAGCAGGCACATCATTGAAACGGCCATGCGCATCAAAGTCAGAGAATGTACTTGGAATGGATTTGCTCACCTTCACCACACTTTGAAAATCAGCATCCGCTGCGGCAGCGTTAGATCCTCTGAAAGCATCAGATACAGCTGAGGTGGAAGTGCCGATCATCAAACCTGCTTCATACATTAAATTAGTACCTAAATAGGAGAACCCTAATCCCTGAGCCTGGCCATCCAGGTTATAACCCAATTTTCCTTTGCTGGTGATTGTTGTAGCTACATCGTTGATAGCAATATTAATATAATCCACATTTACGGTTACTACAAAATAATACACATCACTATAAGTGCCATCGGTTAAAGTAACCTTAAAGGTAATGTTAGTGTTTTGTGGTGTGCCTGCGTTGATTTTAAATTTAAAAGGATCGGTTGTATTTTGAACCATTGATAGTGTATTGATCACACCTAAAGATGTCGTGTTATCTATTACTGTAAGATTAGCAGCGCCTGATACAATAGATATACTGGCAGTTAAGTTAGAAGTTGGACTTAAGTAATTAACAAAATCTCCGGTAATAAATACACTATCGCCCGCTATTAAAGCGTTATCATTATGATCGACAATAATCTGGTTTGAAAAAACAACAGATGGAGCAACGGGATCGGTTAAGGCTCTCTGTAGGTTCATTCTTCCTTTGCCTAATCTATCTTTATGTATTGCTCCAGTATTTCCAGTTCCAGTAATGTTAGGGCCCGTTGTATAATGGTTATCCGATGTTTGTTTTAAACGCTGACCTATTTGCAAAGCGTTAGTATAATTAAATTTTGATTGCACCAATCCCGCTCCACCGGCAGTAATGGGAGAAGACATCGAAGTTCCACTCATGCTTCCGTACGAGTTATTATAAAGAGTAGTATAAATGCTGTTTCCGGGAGTACTGATATCTACATCATAATGATAAGTTGAAAAAGTAGCTTTATTATCAGTGCTTGAATTAGTTGCTGCAACTGAAATAACATAGTTATAGGAACCAGGAAAATTTTGTTCATTCAAATTTGAGTTACCTGCTGATGCAACTACCAGGCAATTTTTGTTGATTGTGGCATAATCAACAATTATTTGTCCGAAAGAACCACCGGAAGTTCCGCCCCATGAACAGTTAATAATTTTAGCGCCGTGATCGGCAGCGTAAGTAATTCCTTCATACCCTGCAATAACATAACCAACACCACCGCTTCCACGGGTGTCATTATCAGCAGAACATTTAACCGGTAATAATTTACAGTTAAATCCTATTCCTGAAACGCCCACCCCATTATTAGTTGCCGCTGCTGCGCATCCTGATACGTGCGAGCCATGGTTGTTGTTATTCCCTTTAATATCTGCGTCATTATCACCAACAACATTATTATAATCGGCACCTGCTAAATCATAACCTTTATAATTATCAATATATCCGTCTAAATCATCATCGACTCCATTGATAGGATCTGCTGTATTTAATTTAAACTGACTTACTAAATCTGGATGATCAATATCAGTACCGGAATCAACAATCCCAATTACAACAGAGGCTGTTCCTTGTGAGCCGCCAAGAGCCAGATCCCACGCTGCAGTCGCACGAATACGGCCAAAGAATCCCTGGCTCCCAAAGGAAGGGTCATTTGGTGTAAAGGCATCCATTTTATAAGCATAATGTGGTTCAGCAAAATCCATAATTCCAGTCGCCAGTAGTTGATTAATGACATTTTCGAGAGGAAAATTATTACTGTATTTTAGTTCATAGATCAATGAAAGATCTGCATAAGTTTGCCCTAAAGCGTTGAATTTAGTTTCGGGTGCCTGGTGCAATGGAAATTTTTTACCAAATTTATTTACACCCACTGCATCCAGTACCATTTTTAATAAAGCGTGGTTTACTTCGTTCTTTGTAGCAATATTTCTGAATTGATCTTTTAATTTGAAAACAATGGTTTTAGATAAATAATCATTTTGTGTGATATTCACGGGCAATTCAAATTGTCTTTTGGCCTTAAAAGGTAAGGCCTGCTGGGCAGAGGCGGTATTTGTAAATTGCATAAAGCCCGCTAATCCAATTGATACAAGTGTGGTTAATTTCATGGTTAAAATTTTGTTATTATGAATAATGTAAACTAAGGTACAGCTTTCAACCATTTTATTTTATTCTACAAAATAATTACAATTTGTGAGTGATATCATAAAATGCAAGGCGGTTAAAAAAAGAACCATTATATTTAATGCATATTTTTCAAACCATTTACCTATGAACGAAGCCATCCGAAAACTTGAACCCACTGCTATGTGGAATAATTTTGCCGATTTAAATGCGGTACCAAGACCATCAAAAAAAGAAGAACGCGTTATCGCCTTTGCTAAAGCTTTTGGCGAAAAATTAGGTTTACCAACTATTGTTGATGAAGTTGGAAATGTGATCATTAAAAAGCCAGCCACCAAAGGAATGGAAGACAGAGTAACAGTTGTTCTTCAAAGTCACCTCGATATGGTTCATCAAAAAAATGCTTCAACTAATTTTGATTTTAATACACAGGGTATTGAAATGCTGGTAGATGGTGATTGGGTAAAAGCAAACGGAACAACATTAGGCGCCGATAACGGTATTGGCGTTGCCTCTATTATGGCGTTATTGGAATCAAAAGATATCCCACATCCCTCATTAGAAGCCTTGTTCACTATTGATGAGGAAACAGGAATGACAGGGGCTTTGGCATTAAAAGGCGGTTTATTAGACGGAGGCATCATGTTGAATTTAGATACTGAGGATGATAATGAATTAACTATTGGTTGTGCCGGTGGTGTTGATGTAACAGCTAATGGGAAATACACTCTTGAAACTCCAAAAAATAAAAATGCTTTTAAAATTTCCTTAAAAGGATTAACCGGCGGTCATTCAGGAATGGATATTCATAAAGGGAGAGGAAATGCCAATAAATTAATGAACCGTCTATTATATGCATTAAGTAAAGATCTGCAAATAGAGGTCGCATCCATTGATGGAGGTAGTTTAAGGAATGCTATACCTCGTGAATCAGTTTCAATCATTACAGTTTCCGATGAAAATAAAGACAACTTAAAAAAACTCGTTCAGCAATTTGAAACTATTTTAAAAGAAGAACATAATACAACTGATCCAAAATTAGAATTAATACTAGAAGGGAGTGAAATCCCTTCCAATGTGTTGGATAAGGAATTCCAATATAAATTATTGCGCAGTTTATATGTTTGTCCATATGGTATTTACCGCATGAGCCCGGATATTGCGGGTTTAGTACAAACATCCAATAACCTGTCGCGTGTAATTGTAAAAGAGGGAACTTTCCAGGTGCAATGTTTAACACGTAGTTCTGTTGATTCTGAAAAAACGGATTTGCAATTATTGATCACTTCTGCTTTTGAATTATTAGGCGCAGAGATCACTACAGCAGGTTCTTACCCCGGGTGGGCACCTAAGCCGTCTTCTCCTATTGTAAAATTAATGAGCGATCTTTATAAGGAGAGATATAAAAGTGATGCGAAGGTAAGTGCTTGTCATGCAGGGCTGGAATGTGGAATCTTAGGAACCAATTATCCGGACATGCAAATGATTTCTTTTGGGCCAAACATTACAGGAGCACATTCTCCGGATGAAAAAGTTCAGAT
>JANPOX010000682.1:0-3534 GCA_031428235.1 Bacteroidia bacterium
CTTTCCGCTCCGTTAATATTCATTTTTATAAAATAAAGTCCGGCTTTCAGATCATCTAATGGCCAGGAGTTTTTGTATATATTAATACCTTGCTCAGTTGCAGGTAATAATGTTTTTACGGATTTTCCTAAGATGTCAAATAATTCAATTTTCACCTGAGAGCTATTTTGCAGATTGTATTGTATGGTCACATAATTGCTTGCCGGGTTAGGGAATATTTTAATACCATGTTCTTTGGCGTTCAGGTCATTAACGCTTACATCTATAGGAAACACTGGCGTTATTTGGATTGAATCAACCACAAAATCCAAATTAGGAATATTAGGAGTAGTTGCCGTAATCTTTACATGATAAGTATTATTGGTATCTAAACCCGGAATATCTACCAATACGAAATAATCACCAATTGGTAAACCTGATAGAGTATATTTTCCTGCAGTATCGGTTACTGTTTGAACAAACATCTGTCCTCCTGGATTTTTACCACCTTTAACTATTATACCTCCAATTGGAGTTCCCGGAAACGTTGGTTTAAGTGCACTACCTGAAGGACGATTACCAAATCCAACAGTTTCTGTAATAACACCGCTTAATGTACCTGGCCCTGGAACAAAGGTTTGTAATGCCTTTACATTAATATTTTGAACATCATTTATCGCACAACCATGATTGATCTGTGTGGCTGTTTTCCAGTTCACAGCTGAATCGCCATAGGTTACCTGCATATTGGTTGCTGTTGGAATGGCCTTAATAATGTAGGTTCCTGCAGTAAACGAATTGAAAAGGAAACTTCCATTTGAAGCAATTGTTTGTCCGGCAACAGAATCAAACTTAGTATAGAAAGGAAAGTATTTATAGAGCACCACTCGGCCTGCTGCAGGAACCGATGGATTTGTTGTAACCATTCCTGAAAAATTACTGGAAGGATTTACTGTGATGTTCAATGTATTACTTACTGCCGAACAATTGGTCGCATCAGTAACAATCAGATTATATGAAAAAGTGCCAACATTGGTGGTGTAATTATAAGTTGCAGTGGTTGAAACTACATTAGACGGTAATTCTTTCCATGAATAGGAGAAAGGAGCAATACCGCCGGTAAGGTTTGATTTTAAAGTATCTTTTAATTGCTCACAGATGGATGAATTACTTCCGATAATGGATGCAGAAAACATAGCAGGTTGAGCTATCGAAAATAGTTGATCAACTGAACAGCTATTAGCATCTTGTACATTTAAAGTATATGTTCCTGAGGTCAGGTTAATAGCAGTTCCTCCAGTTCCACCACTTGGCGACCATGAGAAAGAGAAAGGAGCTGTTCCACCTACAACGCTAACTGAAGCGATACCGTCAGAAAAACCGTAACAAGAAACGTTTGTTTGAGAAGGAGTGGCCACTAGAGCAGCAGGTTCAGTGATTGATATTATTTCAGTAGTAGAACAACCATTTAAATCCGTTACAGAAACAGAATATACTCCTGTACAAAGAGCTGAGATAAATGGAGTAGTTGATAGAACCGGAGCCCATGAGTAAGAGTATCCGCCGGCGCCACTTGTTGGTGTTACTGAGGCTGAACCGTTACATATACTAAAACAAGTAACATTAGAACCAGTAACTGTAGCCGTAACAATATCAATACTCACTGCAATAGTATCGGATTGTAAAACTAATGAACCGTTACACATAATGTTGCAATAATAATAAGAAGTTGTAGATGGATTCACACTGATATTTGAAACACTAGATAATGCACCTTCAATTCCAAATGCGCCTCCTGTGGATGACATCCATTGGTAAGTAATTCCGGTTGAAAATGGCATCGCAGTAGCAAGGTCAAGCGCCGCTGTTTGGCCTAAGCAAATTACAGAAGGACCAGTTACCGAAACGGAATTTGGAAAATTTACTGAAGCACAATCAGGAGGCATTATGGTTAACAGGTAATCTTCTGTTTCTCCACTACCAAGACCACCTAATATAGATTTTCCAGCCATTGCACCACTCGCGCAGGCACCATCGGGTAGAAATGTAAATTGGTTGTTGTTTCTTATACGCATTTTTGTATTTCCTAATAAGGCGCTACCTGGAATATTTATAGTGCCTACAACGGTAAAATTCATGGCACTATTTGTGGATCCTAAATTTGTATATTCAGAAGCATCAAAAACTCCATTTTGATCATAATCAATCCATGCTGTTACTTTCCCAAAATAATCAGAACCTACAGTTACAGCAATTGTATATGTTTGACCAGCACTAATACTTGTTGAGGGAACACTAATAGAATAGTTTTCATAACCATTAACACTGCAGGTAGAAGTATTACTTAAAGCAGCAAATACTACATTACTAATTTCGTCACCATTACTGCAAAAAGCAACAGGAGGAAGGCAGTAACAATCAGTTAATGGGTTTTGTGAAATAGCAATAGGCGTGGATGTTGCAGACAAGGCACTAGTAGTACAAGTAGTAATACATCTGTAATGCGTGGTTACTGTTTGGGTACTTATAAAAAATGGTACAGTAGTTTGAGGAGTTCCAATATTTGTCCAATTAGCATTATCGGGCGATGATTGCCATTGATAACTTATATTGCTTACGATACCGTTATTTAATAAATTTAAATCAAAAGAAGTGTTATCACAAATAGTTGTAGATGGAGCATCAGCATTCCCTGCAATTGGGGTTCCATTGCAGGGAACTTCTGCTGTAATAAAAACATCATAATCAATAGTTTCACCATAGGGTTCAACATTTGTACAAGAGTTTAAACCCTGAAATGTTCCTGCAGTTGATTCCATTTTTAGTCGCATCTTTGTATAACCTGCCAACGCAGTATAAGGAACATAAATATTACCGGTAAGGCTTCCGGAAGTAATACTACCTATGTCATTGTATTCATAAGAATCAAAAATCCCATCCTGGTTAAAATCAATCCAAACACCAACATAACCGGTACCAAATTGATTAGTTAAATTTGTTACAATGGTATAGTTTTGATTTGCATTTAAAGCAACAGGACTAATAATTCCACTATTATTAACATATCCACCAGCAATACATATTGGATTATCATTTAAAGTTTCAAAAATAACATTTGTAAAACTGGAGACTGAACAATTAATAGCCTGAGGTTCACAATAACAAGCTGTAGGTAATTTTTGATTTACCATAACCGGATTTGAAGTACTTGAAATTGGAAAACCTGTTGTACACGTTGAAACACATCGGTAATAGGTTGCTACACTTTGAGAAGTTATAGAGTAAGGAATAGATGATTGAGCAGTTCCTAAGTTTGTCCAAATAATATTATCAGTAGATGATTGCCATTGATAAACAATATTGCTGGCAATACTATTATTTATTAAATCAAGGGTAAAAGATTTATTTTGACAGACAGTTGATTCCGTTGATATTGAATTCCCTATACCTGGAGCACCGGAGCAAGGAGTAGTAGGAATAATAGTGATTAAATAATCTAAAAACTGTCCATAAAATTCTGTTACAGTGCAAGGATCCTGACTATAAGTTGGCCCT
>JANPOX010000683.1:0-6086 GCA_031428235.1 Bacteroidia bacterium
GCACTGATGCCTAGCGAAGGGCTGGAATATAAATTCAACGCGCTATTCAGACCCAGAAAAAAGAATACAATTCCGGGAGTGCGGTAATTAGTGAGTCAAAGTTTACCTTTTCAAATAGTTTATTAGGTAAACTGCTATTGAATAATAATTTTTCTGGTTTCATTGTTCTCCTGCGTCCCAATATTCAAAAAATAAATTCCCTTGGGCAAATGTTCAATGTCAATTTGATTATGTCCTCTTGTCAAATTGGCCAAGTAGCATTGAACACCAAAAACATTTAATATTTTTAATTGGGGCTTATCAAAAGCAATAATATCAATGTCAATTTTTCCATTTGAGGGATTTGGAAAAATATTAAATTTATCAGTGATTTTATTTTCACCAATACCAGTCAGGGTTATTGTAATATTAGTGCAAAATTGAGATGTACTACATCCATTACTTGCCGTTAGGCATACATAATAATTACCTGGACTTGTAAAAGTATGTATTGGGTTTTGGCTATAAGAATTAGGAGAGAAGTCACCAAAATACCATTCCCATTCAGTAGCATTAACTGAGGAATCAGAAAAATAAACAGTTAAGGCAGTGTCTGTATATACATAATTAGCAGTCGTTAAGCTAATTTCGCAAAGTTTACATATGGATGGAGATGTATTCACTATATTAAAAATTAAATTATTTGTAACTCCTCCTGATGTTCCAATTGTCCCATTAATGTAACGTGTAGTATTCACGGTATTCGTACTAATTGAAATTGGTGTTGTAAAACAACCGCTATTTCCTAAACTATCTGTTTTAATAAGATAAGCATCATTATTACCAACCCCAAGATTCATTGAATTTCCACCAATTAATATTCCCTTATCTGGTGTGATAGAAATTGCACTTGCAGTTGACATAGCCGTAAATTGTTTTGTCAGAACAGTATCTCCAACCCCATTAATCTTAATCATAATTGCCTGGTTGTTATAATCTCCGACAATAAGAAAGCCACCATCATCAGAATTAATAATTTTATATGCCCAGGCATAGCCACCAGGGGCACCATCAGTATATACTTTTGACCATAATATTGAACCTACGCTATCAGTTTTCAATACATAAACTTTGTAATCCTGTGTTTTACCACATAAGGCAAATCCTCCATCCGGAGTTGAAACTAAGCTATAACTAATGCCTAAATTATTATAGTTATACGCCCATACAATATTGCCATTTGCGCCAATCTTCACAAGGTAAGCATCAGGATAATTATCACCGGCAAAAACATAACTGCCATCTAAGGTCTGTATAACAGAATAGCTTGTTCCACTACTGCTGTTTCCGATAGTCCTTACCCATTGCATATTTCCAAGCGAATCAGTTTTTAAGAGATACCAATCACTATAACCTGATCCAAAACTCATAGTAGTTCCCGCAATTACATATCCCCCATCAGCACTTTGTATAACATCATAGCCATTATCCTGATTAGCTCCTCCAAAATTTTTAGTCCATAATATATTACCTAACGAATCTGTTTTTGTAAGAAAAGCATCATAATATCCAGGGCTGGTTGAATTTGTACCATTAGTCCATCCGGTTAATATGAATCCTCCATCACTTGTGTTTTTCACAGATGAGCCCCATGTATTAACACTAGCAGTTAATCCATATGATTTACTCCATAAAGTGTCTCCATTAGAGTTGACTTTAACAAGCCATGCGTTTACAATTGATGGTCCAAAACTTAAATTGTGTCCAAAAAAAACATATCCTCCATCTGGTGTTTGCTGGATGCTTTTTATATTACTTCCTCCATCATTTTTGCCATATGTTTTATGAAATGTTGAAGTTTGAGCATATGAATGTCCAATTTTTAAGATTAACAACAGTATAACATAGAATATTTTATATTTCATTTGATGGAAATTTAGCTATTTATTTTACTTCTAAATAAACATAGTAGTATTAAAGGTAGTAAAATACGGGACCTGTGCAATACTACATCTGTTTACCCTCTTAATTTTTGGAATCCAATATTAAGCTATCTTCCTAAACGTATGAAACAACAAATACACCGTTGTGGCAAACAAAAAGAAAGCACCTGTTTGGTGTAAGACTCCTAGTACAACAGGTACCTGGTAAACTAGAGTCAGTACTCCTAAAATAAACTGGATCGTTACTCCATAAATTAAAAAAGTCACGCCACGGTATTGTGAAGTTGATAATTTCAGTTTGCTTGACTTATACCAGATTACACACACCAATATTACAATGATGATTGCTAGTGTGCGGTGCACAAACTGGATGCCGCTAGCATTTTCAAAAAAGTTCAGATAAAAATTGTCTTTCATGGTCACCTGTTCCGGCATCCATTCATTACCCATTTTAGGCCAGGTATTAAATATTTGACCAGGGCGTATTTTTGCGGCATCTCCTTCTACATAACCAGCCGTAAAAGCACCGTAAATAATTTGTTTGATCAATACCACAAAAAATAAAAGTGTCCACCATTTTAATTTGTTGCCTCCATTAGAGGCGGCCGAACTTGTCGAAGCTTCTTCTTTTGGATTTAATAATTTTAAAGCAAACCAAAAAGTAAAAGCAAACAACGTGAAAGCACTCATTAAATGAATGGCTAGTCTAAAATGACTGACAGCAGGTTTTGCCTGTAGTCCGCTGTACACCATCCACCAACCAATCACCGCTTGCATGGCACCCATAAAAAACAACAGAATCAATGAAGGCAACATTTTTTTGTCAATTTTTTTCCGGATGAGTAACACGATGAGTCCGATTGAAAACACATACATCATGACTCTTCCGATCATGCGGTGGGTGTATTCCCAGAAAAAAATATGTTTAAATTCCGGAAGCTGCATGCTGTAATTCACTTTTATGAATTCAGGGCTTTGCTGGTATTTTGCGAACCTTTCCAGCCAAGCATCTTCTGACAATGGTGGCATGGATCCCATAAAACTCCAGTCGGTAATAGACAAGCCCGAATGAGTTAAACGGGTAATACAGCCTACAACAACCATAATATAGATTAAAGCGCAGCCTGCGAGTAACCAGTAAATAACAGCTTTATGAGGGTTTTGAGAGATCATGTTAAGTGAGATTTGATGGTAAACTTACTAAGCATTTCGCAATTATTTACACATTTTGTATAAAACTAAATCAAGCTCGCTGCATTAATTTTTTGTATTTTCAAACCTTTAATTATTGATGACATTGCCCCGCATTACCAGACAAATTCTTCGAATAATACTATATATAATATGTTACGGTTCCTTTCAAAACCTGACATCTCAAACTCGTGCCCACAAAAAAAAAGCAAAGGAAATTTACCTCAAAGATTCTATCCGGATATATACACCAAAACGCATTTATCCTCAGGTTGGATTAGACAACCGCAAATCTTTTATTAGAAAATCACCTGTTGACATTCGGGGTATTTATGCGGGAATTTTATTTAAAAGCAGGTTCAAATTTGCAATCGGCTACTATGAAGTGAGTGCTGAAGGACATACAAATAAAAAAATAAGTGCCAACCAGGAGCAAAACATTCGTAATCTGGATCTTTATTACGGTACTTTTAATTTTGAATATCTAATTATTGACAAACGTCATATTAAAATGGGATTCCCCATTAATGTGGGTTTTGGCTATTCAGATCTGAAGATATATGATGAGTATAAAGTTCAATTGCTTTATCATTCCGAGGGAAATTTTACACCCTTTAGCCTGGCCGGTGAGGTCACTTTAAAACCGATGAGATGGTTTGGATTTACCGGCTCTGTTGGTTACCGAAAATTATTAAGCCGCAGTGAACCCCGCATTGATTTTGATGGCTATTTTTATTCATTCGGATTAGCGATTGATGTTAAAGAAATTGTTAAGGATGTGAGATTAGTGATGGCCAGAAAACGCTATAAAAAGGCTGTGCATTTAAAATAAAACCTTAATTTTAAGGCTCTATAACCTAAAAACAAAATGAAATAGCCATGTTTGCCGAAACACAAACATTAATGAAGATAAACTGGCTATACCATATGACAATTAAAAACAATAATATCTACATATGAAAGGAATAATATTAGCAGGAGGCTCAGGAACACGCTTACATCCATTAACACTGGCCATGAGTAAACAAATGATGCCGATCTATGATAAACCCATGATCTATTATCCTTTATCTGTTTTGATGATGGCCGGGATCAATGAAATATTAATTATTTCAACACCACATGATTTGCCGAACTTTGAAAAATTACTGGGAACTGGCGAGGAGCTTGGTTGTACATTTACTTACGCTTTACAGGAAATACCGAATGGTTTAGCGCAGGCTTTTGTAATTGGCGAAAAATTTATCGGTAATGATAAAGTAGCGCTTGTATTAGGAGATAATATTTTTTATGGTGTTGGTTTAGGACGTATGCTTCAGAAAATTAATAATCCTGATGGCGGCGTTGTGTTTGCTTATCACGTGAGTGATCCTGAACGCTATGGTGTGGTTGATTTCGATAACGATCATAATGTTTTATCAATTGAAGAAAAACCGGAAAATCCTAAATCAAATTACGCAGTACCGGGATTATATTTTTATGATAACACCGTTGTAGAAATCGCTAAAACATTAAAACCATCACCTCGTGGTGAATACGAAATAACTGACGTAAATAAAGAATATTTAAAACGAAAAAAACTGAAGGTTTCTATTCTTGATAGAGGCACTGCCTGGTTAGATACAGGGACCTTTGCTTCTTTAATGCAGGCTGGTCAATTTGTGCAGGTTATTGAAGAGCGCCAGGGTTTAAAGATTGGATGTATAGAAGAAGTAGCTTTTAAAATGGGCTTCATCACCAAAGAACAATTGATTAAAATAGCAACGCCCTTAACTAAAAGCGGTTATGGAACGTATTTATTAAAAATGGCGGAGGCTAAATAAATTATCAATGTCTCGCAGATGTGCGCAGAGGAGAACGCTGAGTTTGCAGATGAACCAAGTACAAGTAACTAACATAAAGCTCTGCGAGACTCTGCTCAAAATCAGCGAAACTCTGCGAGAAATAACAAAATAAAAAGTGCAAGCTTACGCTCCATTAATTAAACTTTTAAATAAAGCTGTTGAAGAACAACAGCACGACTTAAACAGTTCTTTACCAAAAGAAATGTACGAGCCTATGAGTTATATTATTGGCCTTGGCGGAAAAAGAGTGCGCCCCTTATTAACGCTAATTGCCTGTGATTTATTTGGCACCGATCCGCAGGAAGCTATTCCTTCCGCTTTGGCTGTTGAATTGTTTCATAATTTCTCGCTAATTCATGATGATATCCTCGACAAAGCACCCCTGCGCCGCGGAAGCGCAACCGTACATGTTAAATGGTGCGATAATGTGGCCTTATTAAGTGGTGATGGTATGCTTGTTAAAAGCTATCAAATATTAAGTGGGTCCAATTCTCTGCAGGTACCGCCATTACTGGAACTATTTTCTAAAACAGCCATTGAAGTTTGTGAAGGACAACAGATGGATATGAATTTTGAAACCTGGGATAAAGTGAGTATTGAAAATTACATTGAAATGATCACCAATAAAACAGCAGTATTATTGGGTTGTAGTTTAGGAATGGGTGCTATTTGCGCCAATGCATCTGCTGCACAACAGGATCATGTTTATGAATTTGGGAAACATGTAGGAATTGCGTTTCAGATTTTAGATGATGTATTAGATGTGTATGCCAGTGATGACAAATTCGGAAAATTGGTTGGAGGAGATATTTTAGCGAACAAGAAAACATTTTTGTTGTTAGGCGCTTACGAATTAGCCAACGAGGGGCAGACAAAAGAGTTGGATCGTTTATTAACTACAAAAGAAATTTCCCATCCGGAAAAAATAAAACAAGTCACTGCCATTTACAATCAAACAAAGGTGAAAGATATGGCCATGAAAGAGGCTAATAAACACACCGACATTGCTTTAAAACATCTGGAAGAGCTTGAAGCAGATGGTTCCAAGAAAAATAATTTAAAAGCTTTTGCATTAGACCTCTTAAAGCGGGATGCTTAGTTTTAAAACCATGCTTAATAACCTTAGTAT
>JANPOX010000684.1:0-2318 GCA_031428235.1 Bacteroidia bacterium
AAAGCCCATATCTAACATACGATCTGCTTCATCCAATACAAAATATTCTACTGCACCTAATTTTATTAAACCTTGTTGCATTAAATCTAATAAACGTCCTGGAGTTGCAATTAAGATGTCAATTCCAGTTTTAATAGCTACAACCTGATGAAACTGAGAAACGCCACCGAAAACGACTGCGTGTTTAAAGCCTAAATTCGCACCATATTCTCTGAAATTTTCGCTGATTTGTGTAGCTAATTCACGAGTAGGTGCTAATATTAATGCTTTAATTTCTCTGCGTTGATTTGGCTTTTTGTTTGCATCCATTAATTGTAAAATGGGTAATGCAAAAGCCGCTGTTTTACCTGTACCGGTTTGGGCACAACCAAAAATATCTTTTCCCAGTAAAAGGTGTGGAATGGATTGTTGTTGGATTGGAGATGGTTCTTTGTATCCTTTTTTATCAAGCGCGGTAAGCAGCGGTTTGATTAATTTTAATTCTGTAAATGTCATTAAGTGTTTTTGTTAATACTTTAAAAGAAAAATGTAAAGTATATCAGAATGGCAATTGGCATTTACAAACATATTATAATACAGTCTTCAAAAGAAGTATACAAATATAAACACTTTATTAACAATATCCTAATTTTTTTAGTAAAAATGGTCTAAATCGATGTTTTAGTAGGAATATACCTAGATTAATCATCCACATCCCAGCTGAATCATGATTCAATTTGAGCGAAGCTTATTGCACATAATCCCCGATGAGGATTCAAGTTCCAATGATCGATAGGTCATAAATAGATTTTGCTATATTTATAATCAAAGATTTCTAATTTCAAAATGATAAAAAAGCTTCCATTTCTGCTTCTTGTTTTATTTAGTATTTTGATGGTTCTGTTTTTTTACCATGATGTCGTTTTCCATCCCAACCAATACCTGTTTAATGGCGAAGGAGATGCCGTCAAAAATTATTTCACCTATTGCTATTACATCAAACATAATCCTTCTTATATCAATTTCGAAGGAATGAATTACCCTTTCGGCGAACATTTTTTATATACCGATTGCCATCCGGTGATTGCTGGCTTTCTTAAATCGTTTTCTGGTTTGTTTCCGTTACTGAGCCATTACAGCATCGGTATTCTAAATTTTATTATTATCCTGTCTGTTTTTCTCACTTTTTTTGCCAGCTATTTTTTATTACGAGAATTTAAAATCAACCCTTGGCTGAGTTTACTTTATAGTATCGGTATGACATTATTGGCTCCCCAGATCTTCCGGATGGGTGGACACCTGGCGCTTTCTTATAGCGTAGCCATTCCATTTTCATGGTTGCTCACAATTAGGATCCTTAAAACAGATAGTAAAATGATTTACATGCTGCTTCTTTTTCTCAACAATCTCTTATGGCTGTTTATACATTCATACCTAGGGATCATCATTATTTTCTTTTTAAGTATGATTGTTATGGTTCAATGGTTGAGTGATGCTAATAAATGGAAGGAATTTAAAAGATACATTATTCTTTTTACGGGTGTTTGTTTACCTGTGATCCTGTTTTACGTTGTTGCTACATTAACAGATACGCATACCGGCAGAACAAATAATCCTTCAGGCTTTTTTCAATACACTGCCGAATTAGATGATGTCTTTTTGCCGAACCATGCGCCACTCAAACCATTGTTAGATCAGTTAACCGGCAATATTATTAAACAGCAATGGGAAGCCTGGAGTTATGTAGGTTTTTCTACTACCCTACTTTTTGTCATACTTATTATAATATCGTTAATCACAGTTTTTAAAAGAAAAAAAGGTAGCATGCTGAATGAATTTTTCGGTTCACGCATTTTAAATCATTCGCTTATTGCTGCTTTTATAGTGTTATTGTTTGCCATGGCGGTGCCCTTTAAACAAATTGATCACCTAATTGATTATTTGCCAATTCTCAAACAATTCAGGGCAACAGGACGCTTTGCCTGGCCCTTTTATTTTGTTGCTCTCGTATTTTCTGCTTCGGTCATGCAGCAGATCTATTCACGAATGGAAATTCAAAACAGAAAAATAGCAGCCATATTTTTGTGTTTATTGGTTGGTGGATTTAATATAATTGAAGGCATTCCTTATCATATCGAAAACTCTGGTTCGATCACCCGAGCAAAAAATGTATTTAATAAAGAGATGTTGCTTCCGTCCTATACCAACGCATTTAAAACAATTAATCCTTCAAATTTTCAGGCAATCGTTGCATTACCTTTTTATTATCAGGGTTCCGAATGTTTTTCAAGGCCAAGGATTTACAATACAGTAAATGCTTCCTTTATCTTTTCTTATCA
>JANPOX010000685.1:0-1639 GCA_031428235.1 Bacteroidia bacterium
AAGTTTAGTGTATAATATCTCAGATGTAAGAAGCCCTTGAAATTCAAATATTTGTTTAATTTCGTCTTTGTAATTCTCTCGAATGGCATATTGCGAAATATCCTCTCTTATTCTTATTCCATCGTTTTCTAAAAGAGCAAACAGCCAACCGATAGTTTTTGCCGACGGATATTTGTTAAATAATAGTTGAATATCTTTGTTTAATTTGATTTCAGAAGCAGCCAAGTCAATTTCAACTGAATCATTGGTGTCATTTTCGCTATTATTATCAATACCTTTTCGGCTACTTTTAAAACCTCTTCGTTGAGCGATATGATACAATGCTCTACCTAATTTATACTTGTTTTCTTCTTGTATAAAATCAAGTTTTGTTTCAGCCAACTCTCTTCTTAATTGATATGGACTTGTATAATCTGGTTTTCCATCGCTATCAAAATCTAACTTTATCCAAGCATCAAAGTTCAAATCATCAATTGGATAAACTCTACCACCATTATTATTTTTTCGAGCCTCTATTTTATCATATTTACGCCATTTATTAAGATTTTCAATGCTTAATGGGCAATAATTCTGTTTAATCAATGTTTCTAACGTTGCCCAAAGGCGGTATTTTCGTGCTTGATACAATCGCCTTGTAGAACGTTTGCTTGTTCTTTGGGCTGCATAAGAATACTCACCTGTTTTGTCAATACCAACACCTTTGTTAAATGTCAATACACCAACATTTTCAATTTGATTTTCTGTAAAGTCTGGATTGCGTAATGCCCACCCAATAGAATTTGTACCAAGGTCTAAAGCAAAAGTTTTATTCATTTTTCTTGTGGGTTTAAAGTATTTATCTTAGTTTTGAACAGAATGAAATACAAATCACAATAAGGCTATAAGCCGAAGATTTTCTTAGTCCTGCCTCGGTGGGACTTTTTTTATTTTCTAATAATTCAATAATATATCTAAAAAAATATAATTCAAAATGCCTTCTCAAATATTTATTTAACGGTAAAAATTGAGTATTTTTGTTTTATAAGAATATCACTTATTTCAAATTTATTTGATATTTGGCAGTGTAGCTTCTTTGATATTTTTTAAGAGAACATGAATATGTATAGTTATTGAAAAGATTTTTATAAAATAAAACAAAATTTATGAATAAATAAGAAGGATTTATGAATAATGCAGCAAGATTTAAAAATAAACCATCAATAATCTCTTACATTAAAACAAGGCTTTAAAAACAGATAATAGGATTTGCAAATCAGCTACAAAGAATAAGTAATCTTTTATTAAGATTTGCCAATACATCAACAATATCTAATAGACGACTTCCCTATTAAAATCTATAATAGAAAAAACTTCCCGAAAGTTGAGTTCGGGAAGTTGGGCGAGAAGTTGATTACATCTTCGGTAATTAAGGAAATTTGGGAAACTTACTAAAATCTGGCTTTCTTTTCTCCAAAAATGAGTTGAATCCTTCTTTGGCTTCATCGGTCAAATAATACAATAATGTAGCATTTCCTGCCAATTCTTGAATTCCTGCTTGACCGTCAAGCTCAGCATTAAATGAAGATTTTAACATTCTGATAGACAAAGGTGACATTTGCTGTACTCGCTGACACCATGCAACGGTTGCTTCTTCGAGTTT
>JANPOX010000686.1:0-3321 GCA_031428235.1 Bacteroidia bacterium
ATTTTTTCAATATGCAGAGGCATGATGTGTGAGAATGGCTCATCTAATAAAATAAATTGTGTTTTAGATTTTACAATCACAAATACTTCTATAATACGTCTATGCCCGCCTGAAAGAAGTTTAATTGGGGATTTGTAGTTAGCGCTAATATCAGGAAATAATTTTTCAAAAAATGAAAATTCAATTTCAAAATCGTTGAAAACTCGTTTTAAAGTTAAATGTTCGGGAATAAAATTAAACTGCGGAAGGTATAATAATAGCTCAGGTTTTTTAAAAGGAATAAGGGTAGTTATATTATCAAAACGAATAGATTTACTTTGTGGTTCAAGACTTCCGCATATAATATTCATTAAGCAGGTTTTTCCGTTTCCGTTACGCCCAAGTAAACCTGTTATTTTACCTGTTTCGCATTTTAAATAAACATCAGATAAGATTTTTCTGAGATCAAATTCTAATAATACACTATCAACTTCCAGTTTATGCATGGTATAATTGATTAGTAATATACATTGAAACAGCAAATAGCGCAAAGTCAAGCGATAAAGAAATTACCCAGACTGTAGTTTTTGAAACGCCTAAAGTTTGATAGTAATAGAATTCTTTTCTTTTTGAGGCATTAATATAAAAGAATATTAATGCATATGTAATTATTTTAAACCAAAAGGATACAACTACTATAACAGGCATTGTTTCCCAACGCCAATAAGCCAATAAACAGCATAAGGATATACATGCAGAAGTAAAAAAGAAACCTCTATAAAATGTTAATGCGAGTGTAAGGGTTTTCAAAAAATTACTTCATATACTTTTGTTTCACATCACTGTAAGTAGGAAAATTATTATAATGCCAATTCATGATCACAGTACCATCTTTAATTAAAATCAATCCTGGGTTGGCTCTTACCATAGTTTTTAAAACAATTCCATCCGCATTAGCGAAATCATACATCGCCTGGTGCTTGTGTTTATAATCGTCGATTTGTTTGGCATCTCCTGCAGTTAATGCTATCATGTTTTTATGATCTGCCTGGGCCAGTTTATAAAGGTCGTTTATTTTTGCGTGAAGCGTTTCATTGTCTTCTGTTTTGGTTAGATCATAACAAACCAATAAGAACAAATAATCTTTATTATTCAAGATACTGTCTTTAAGATCTACACCATCTAATGAAGTTATAGAGAAATCAACGATCTTTGGTGGATTCACGGCATCATGGATCAATACATTATCGGTAGCAACCCATTTCCAGTTCAGAGTGTCTTGCCACGGATAATTTTTCATATTGAAATGTTCCTGTTTTCCTGTCTTTAAATTTTCATAAATAAAACCTGATTCATATTCAGCTGGTGTATAATTATCACCGGCTTTCATATTGTCTTTAATATTCATGCCAATAGCGTATGGCCTAAAATCTAAAGGCGGCAAATTACGGTAAGCATAAATTGGAAAAGCAAAGGACAGAACAATGGCAATAACACTTAACGACAGGGTTATTAAGCTGGTGAATAATTCGTTAATGTGTTCTTTTCCTGATATCAATAAGGTAATCAACATTAATAGTACCACGTCTTTCCAAAAACTAGTCCACGGTTTTAATACAAGGAAATCGCCGAAGCAACCGCAGGTAGTTACTTTATTATAACAAGCCGAGTAAAAAGTCAGAAAAGTAAAGAAGGCTATTTGTGTGAATAAAAGTCCAAGGGTTAAGTTTCGTTTGTAGCCTACCAGGAGCATAAATCCTAATGCCATTTCACTTACACATAATAAAATTGCCAGCGGCAAAGCAATGTGAGCAAAGCTTTCAAAAATGGATAGACCTGAATCGGCTTTAAACACTTCAAAGTATTCCTGCAATTTATAACTGAATCCTAATGGATCATTGGCTTTGATGAATCCCGAGAAAATGAATAAACCTCCTACCAAAAAGCGGGAAATGTGCGTAATGATTGGTAACTTATTTAAAAAGCCTGAACCGTTTACAAGCAGAACAAATACGCCCAATACAATACCGATGGTGGTTTTACTAAAACAGGCAGGAGTGATATAAAATAAAAACACTGCCAATCCCAGCGACCAGATTGCCCGGAATGATTTTGATGATAGAAACTTTTTCATATGTAGATTTTATTGTTTTTAAGTTGTCATATGGTATAATCATGTTTTTTTATTTTTGTTTGAGCTGGAGGCAACATGACTATTTCATAGGAATAGGTTTAAGTCTCTAAAGTATAACCTATGATGTTAAGTTAAAAGCCATTTAAAGTTTTTTAACTAACAACAGACTTTTGATAGCTTAAGCTTTTTGAAAACCAAAAAGCCCGAAATTTCTTCCAGGCTTTTATTAGTAAGTTTTTAAGAGTGTAGTATATTACATTTTTTTGCAAAGTTCGGCAGTGGAATAACAAGCCTCAGCACATTTTTTGCAATGATCCATATTGTGTTTAGAACATTCGTCGCCACATTTTTTACAAATATCGGCGCAGATTTTACAAATTTCTTTAGACTGCTCGCTGCCTAAACTCATTAATTGACTAGACGCTTTGCAAATAGAAGCGCATTCCATGTTAAGTTGAATGCAACGAGCCATGGCGCCTGAATCTTTTTCTTTCAAGCACATGCTTGAACAGTTATTGCATAATGCCGCGCAATTGTTACAAGCATCAATACATGCTTTCATTTGGTCAAATGTGGCAGTTGCGGGTGCCACTGATGTTGTTGAATAATAGCTGTCGTCCACATACGATATAAATGAGAAACAAGCAAAGGCTGCGATAAAAATGCTGGATAAGATAATTTTTTTTGAGTTCATGATAATTATTTTTTTAAAGTTAGTACTATTTTAAATGTTATATATTGAAAATTGGATTGTATGTTTTTCTAATATTATTTTAAATATGTTTTACTCAACAAGTGTTTCGTGATTCAAAGGTAATTATGCTTTGGGCAGAATTTAAACTATTTCGTTTAAGAGAAATTTACTATAGATAGAAGTTATTTTTGCTTGTTTCAGAAACATCATAGCATTAAAAAAGGATGTAATTTTGTTTTAAATGGCTTCGTACATAAAATTACAAAGTTTAAAAAATCTTGATTTCATTAGCATTTAGACTACATTACAGTATTGACCATAGGGTTTTACGAATAATAAGCGATTTTTTTTTGGTGGTTAACTTCGCGTTTTAAACCAAAAGTTATCATTGATGGCAGCGACTTATTTAACAAGCTTTTCATAATAATAAAAGAAGAGTTTACTTTCATAATCCTGACAGTAATTCCAAATGTCGCCAATAGTATGAAAGAATTATTAACTTAATTTCAGGTAT
>JANPOX010000687.1:0-1931 GCA_031428235.1 Bacteroidia bacterium
TTATAGTGAGATTAAAGCATTCTGGCATCGAAGAGGCAATTTTAAAATTGTTCCATTTGCACCAATTAAAACAAAAAAGCCATTTTTATTTTTGAATGAACTTGAATTTCATTTAAAGAGTGAATTAAAAAAAGTAAATGAATTTTTGCATTATAAGCTAATGCAAAAAAGAAGTATTGGGAATATTTTTAATACCGATGTAAACAAGTTAATTGTTCTGGATACAGTAAAAAGTTTAGGAATCAATATTCCACCAACACTAATTACAACAATTAAAGAGGAGTTAATTGAATTTAAGAATAAGTTTCAGGAACTTATCATTAAGCCAATTTCTGAAGGAGTTTTATTTTCTTCCCCTGATATTGGTAGTGTTTACAATTATACAAACGTTTTATCAGAGGAATTATTAAAAAGTTTAGATAATACATTTCCTTTAACGTTGTTTCAGGCCAAAGTAGAAAAAAAATATGAACTAAGGATCTTTTATTTACATGAAAGTTTTTTTTCAATGGCAATTTTTTCTCAAGATGATTTACAGACGTCAATTGATTTTAGAAAATATAATAGTGAAAAACCCAATAGAACTGTTCCTTTCGAGTTACCAACAATTCAAAAAGAAAAATTGCGGACTTTAATGAAAATGCTTGAGTTAAATACAGGATCAATAGATATGGCAGTAAATACAAATAATGAGTTTATATTTTTTGAAGTAAATCCAATTGGTCAATTTGGTATGACTTCATCCCCTTGTAATTTTTATTTAGAAAAAAAAATAGCAGAATTTCTTACTAATGAAACAAAATAAGCTAGAAAGCCTAAAAAAGTCAATAAATGAGGAATTAATTGAACACCTTCCAGTTGGATTTCGAAATTTAGAATTTGTGGAGGTCAGTAAGGCCAAGAATTCTCTAAAATTTATAAAGATGCCCCTATATTCTACTAACTTTTATGTTAGTACATCTCATCATAAGCCAATTTCTAAATGCTTTAGTAAATAAATGGATAAGACCTATTTTACTCTTCACGCTAATTGTATTCCGGTAAAAGGAGCTACGGTATCTGTTATATGTGATGTTCAGAGAAATGATGTAACTTTTATTCCTAACGATTTGTATGAAATTTTGGTAACTAAATCAAAACAAGCTATCGAAGAAATTCAGGCTGAATATGATGATGAAGATCAACTAACAATAAGAGAATATTTTGACTTTTTAAAAAATAAAGAGTTTATTTTTCTATGTGGAAAAGAAGAGATTGACTTCTTTCCCAAACTTGAGATTGTTTGGGATTATCCCTCTGCAATAAGTAATGCGATTGTCGATATAGGAGCTTATTCGAAGCATGATTTTGAATTAATCTTTGACCAAATTCAAAGTACAGGCTGTAAGGATATTCAACTAAGATTTTTTAGAATTGCCACTTTAAAAGAGCTTTCATATATTTTCAAACTTTTG
Source organism: Bacteroidia bacterium (assembly GCA_031428235.1). Lineage (GTDB taxonomy): Bacteria > Bacteroidota > Bacteroidia > B-17B0 > Aurantibacillaceae > UBA4416. The sequence goes on from JANPOX010000687.1 coordinate 1,455, forward strand.
CAAGAAAGTACGATAAAGTCTGTTGAATTATATTTATTATACAATCCCCAAATCACTAAACAGCAAATTATAGATTTAGCAGATTATAATCTAAGGATTTCATATATCATTATACATGGTGCTGATTTTGAAGAAAAAACTCAGTCCATATGTCAAACACCAATTAAATATATTAATCAGCGAGTTTTAAATGAAACACATTGCGGAGTTATTGAAAAGGGCTATTTTTCAGTCAATACTGAGACTTTTATGGAATCTCAGCTGTATAATAATTGTCTTAATCGTAAAATATCAATTGACCAAAATGGAGAAATAAAAAATTGTCCAAGTGTTTCAGAAAGTTACGGACACATAGAGTCAACTTCTTTACTGCAGGTATTAAATCTAAAAGATTTTAAAAAGTTATGGAATATAACTAAAGATCAAATTGATACATGCAGAAATTGTGAGTTTCGTCTTATTTGTACCGACTGCAGA
>JANPOX010000688.1:0-4059 GCA_031428235.1 Bacteroidia bacterium
GTAGTTTTATCAGAAGATCTGAATCACGATATTGTAATAGCAGGTTATTATTCCGATAAAAAATTTAGTGGAGGATCAAATGGAGCTTATATCATACGCTTAGATTATGATGCTAATAATGCAGTTAAAGATGTGAAAACAACTTATTGCGAATTTCCGGCGGAAACTTTAAAGGCATATGAGACTGAACGAACAAAGAAAAAAATGGATAAAAAGAATAAGGGTGGGGATTTAGAAGCATCCAATCTTTCATTTAATAAACTTGTTTTTTATCCGGATGGAAGTGTAATGATTATTGGCGAGGAATATTATGTTGTAACTCATACACATTCTAACGGAAAAACAACAACAACAACTTACACTTACTATTATAATGATATTTTAGTTTTAAAAGCAGATAAAAATGGTAAAACAATCTGGTGTAATAAAATTCCAAAACAACAATCAGGTAGCGGAACAGCTGATTTGTCTTATCACCATCATGCATACAATGGCGAGGACTATTTCATGTATTTAGATAACGCTAAAAATATTGATTTACCTTTAACAGAAGCTCCTGCTGCTCACAGATCGGGTGCAGGTGGTTATCTTACCTGCGTAAAAATTGGTAAAGACGGCAAATTAACAAAACGTTCAATTTTTAATATCAAAGACGAAAAAGTAAGAATCTGCCCTAGAAGTTTTGAGTCTGTATCTCCTAATTTAATTGTTGACAGATTAAAAGCTGACCGCGATGAATCAAAAGTTTTTAAAATTGAGATTAAGTAATTAAAAACAATATGTAATTACACACTTCCCCCAATGATGTTCAAGGCCTTCTTTAAATTCTGGGCTTAAATAAAATTTACTATACTCTAAGCCAATACGTTTGTAGGTTAAAACAAATCCTGCCATGCCCTCAACCACTACTCTTGTAACTCTGTTATTGGAAATAGTATAAATGGATTTATCATTAAATAAGCCGCCTTGCAAAGGAGCATTATAGCCTACTCCTTTCACGTTTCCTTTTAAAATTCCATAAAACTGAAAATTAGATTTTCTGTATTTAGAGTTTATATCCATTCCTAGGTTACTGAAGTATGGGCTAAATAAACCCATTCGTGCTGTTAAACCCACAGATAAGTCTGTATAAAAACTTCCAACCCTTAAAGCTGTATGCCCGATAATTTCACGCTTCTTTTTATTGAACAATCCTTTTTCAAATTTTACGTTATAGTTGATTAAATAATTGGTTCGGATTTGGTTTTCCCACCCTAGTGGCTGAATATTAACCAATGATCTATGAATGGCTTTTTGTTCATCTTCACAACGGGCGCAAGGACCAATGACTCCAAGATTGACCTCAGTTTGTAAGGCCATTTTCTTTTCAGGTAATAATGAATTTAAAGTGTGCGTAACAAAAAAAGTTGCCGCAAAAGGACGCTCCAGGTAATTAAAAGTATCGTAACGAATACTCTTTGGTGTAAAACAATCTTGTTCAAATTGCAAACCATAATAATTTAGAGCCTGTTTTTTTAAACGGATTAAGGCATATGATACCGGTGAAAATTTAATGACAGGATGAACGATGGTTAAACGAATTCCCTGTGTATAATAACGGTCTGTGGCACTAAAAAAATCATTATCATACTGTAATCTAATATAATTTTCCAGTTTAACTGGAATTAATGAACTATCCTGGTCCTGAGAAAACAAATCGGAATAGAAAACACACAAAACAAAAAAATACAGGAAATGCTTCATATAAAATATACGTGAAATATAGCAATATGGTTTTATAATTAAATTATCTTTACTTACATATAACGACACATTTATATGTACAAAATATTTGAGCAACCCATTACCATTAATGCACAGGATATCGACGAGAATGGTCATGTGAATAATATCAGGTATTTAAAATGGGTGCAGGATGTGGCTATTGCACATTGGAATTCAGTATCAACTGATCAAATGAAAGCTCAGCTAATATGGGTGGTGAGTCGGCATGAAATTGATTATTTAAAGTCTGCCTACCTGGATAGTAATTTAATTGCTAAAACCTGGGTTGTAGGACCAAATGGAGCAAGATCTGATCGTTTTGTAACTATTTGTGATGCTGCAAACGATACCATCATTGCGAAAATAAAAACAACCTGGTATCTATTAGATGCTCAGACTAAAAAACCAAAAAGAATTGATAGTGATATAACAAACGTATTTTTATAATCAAATAATTTGAATCTATATATCAATGAAAACTGCTACTTTACATGAACTAAAAAAAGAGTTACAGGAATTGCCTCCAAAGCAATTAGCAGAATTGTGCGTGACACTCGCCAAATACAAAAAAGACAATAAAGAATTTCTGGATTATTTATTATTTGAAGCGCACGATAAAAACAATTTTATTTCTGGAGTTAAAAAGGAAATTGATGCGCATTTTGAAGAACTAAAAAGTCAGCCAAATTTATATTATGTCAAAAAAAGTTTAAGAAAACTATTACGAATAATTACCAAATATTGCAGGTACATCGCTGATAAAGCATTAGCGGCTGAACTGCATATTTATTTTTGTCAAAAACTAAAGGCATCAAACATTCCTTATCATAAAAGCCAACTGCTGGTAAATATGTATGAACAACAACTCAAGAAAATAAATTCATTAATTAATGCCTTACATGAGGATTTACAGCAGGATTACCTCAATGATCTTGAAAAATTATGATCTAACTGTTTTAACTTAAAAAAGATTAATCTGCTATTTAGGATAAAAGAACTATTTTTAAAGCGCTAAATTATTTCCCAATACTATCAAATGAAAATCGGCGTAAAAATAACCTGCACATTTTTCCTGATCGCTTTTTTTTCAATGACGGTGATTAGTTTGATCAGTTATTTCCGTGCCAAACAATCTCTTAAAAAACAATCTTTTGAAAAACTGACCGCCGTCAGGGAAATGAAATCCGGACAGATTGAAGATTATTTCCAGATCATAAATGACCAGATTACTACCAGTGCGGAGAATCCGATGATCATTGACGCGATGAGGGACCTTAAAAACGGATTTAATGCGATAGATGTAGAATTAAACGTGCCAGGAGAGAAACTGCAAAACATTCAAAAAAATGTAGATGGATATATTGACAGGGAGTACATTAACCGTTTAAAAAATAACCTCGTGCCTGATTCACAAATCCAAAATATTGAATTTGATAATAAATCGGTTCTACTGCAAAATCTTTACGGAGCATCCAATCCTTTTAAAACAGATGAAAAAAATAATTTATTGGATGCTAAAGATGGAAGTTCCTATTCAAAAGCGCATCATAAATACCATGGCCTTTTAAAAAACTTCCTGGAAAAATTTGGATACTATGATATATTTTTAATTGATCATGAAACCGGGAATATCGTTTACACAGTTTTTAAAGAAGTTGATTTCACTACTTCTTTACTATCAGGTCCATTTAGAAATTCAAACCTTGCTTCAGCCTTTAAAGCAACAAATGGTTCCGCAAAAAAAGGTTTCACAAAACTGGTTGATTTCAAACCTTATATAGCTTCCTATAATGCGCAAGCTTCATTTATAGCCTGTCCTATTTTTGATGGAGAACAAAAGATAGGTGTACTGGCTTTTCAAATGCCGATTGATAAGATCAATGATATTATGACCAATAAACAAAACTGGTTTAATGTTGGTTTAGGGAACTCAGGCGAAACCTATATTGTAGGAGAAGACTTCACTCTCAGAAACCAGTCGCGTTTCTTAATTGAGGATAGTATAAATTACTATCAAATGTTGAAGGATATTAATGTCAATACAAATACGATTGAAAAAATTAAACAATTTAGAAGTTCCATTGGTTTACAGGTTGCAAAAACAAAAGGTTCCATCGAAGCACTGCAAGGCAAAACCGACACTCAAACTTTTCCGGATTACAGAGGCGTATCAGTGCTATCAGCATTTAAACCTTTAAAAATAATGGACATGCATTGGGCATTAATGAGCGAAATTGGGGTCACATTTAAAAGTTGGGGATAAATTGCTAGGCAAATAATTTTTGCAGTCTAAAG
>JANPOX010000689.1:0-4656 GCA_031428235.1 Bacteroidia bacterium
CACAGGAGCATCGAGTTATTCCTGGAATTTTGGAGATGTGTCATCTATTGATAACACATCCTCTTTAACAAATCCTTCTCATATGTTTAATACGATCGGCACATATACAGTAATGTTGACAGCTTCGAATGGATCATGTACTTCAACGGCTACTCTTTCAATTGAGGTTATTGAAAACTCATCGATCATTGTGCCAAACGTGTTTACTCCAAATGGCGATCTTTCAAATGACTTGTTTAAAATCACAAGCACAGGACTTGAAACATTGAATTGCGATATCTTTAATCGATGGGGCTTGAAAGTATTTACGATCGGTTCCCCTGATGATTCATGGGATGGTGGTAGTGCAGTTGACGGAACTTATTTCTATATCCTAACGGCTAAAGGCTTTGACGGTAAAGAGTTTAAACAGGAAGGCTTTATTAGTTTATTTAGATAAGAAAATTATAATATTAAAAACCCCTTGTACTTTTACAAGGGGTTTTTTGTTTTACATTTGTATGATATAAGAAAAGTTGGCAAATAACGATCGTATTATTTTAGGCATTGATCCAGGAACATTAGTGATGGGTTATGGCTTGATCCATATTCAGAATAACAAATTATCCCTGATATCCTTAGGTGTTATCAAACTGGATAAGTTTGATGAACATTCAGACAGATTAAAAAAAATATTTGAACGGGTGATTGGTTTAATTGAAGAGTATAAGCCTGATGAACTCTCTATTGAAGCCCCGTTTTTTGGCAAAAATGTTCAATCAATGCTTAAACTGGGACGTGCCCAAGGTGTAGCTATAGCAGCAGCTTTATCTAAAAATATTCCAATGACAGAATATTCGCCGAAGAAAATTAAAATGTCAATTACCGGGAACGGAAACGCCTCCAAAGAACAAGTGGCAGCAATGCTTGAGAACTTATTGAATTTTAAAAATGACGATAAATATCTGGATGCAACCGATGCGTTGGGAGCAGCAGTGTGTCATTATTTTCAAAATAAAGTTACATCCAGTGGAACAAAAAAATCCTATTCAGGTTGGGATGCTTTCATTAAAGACAATCCTAAAAGAAAAGCCTAAAACATTGACAGACTTCAATAACTTTCTTATCTTTCTTCTTTTATTAAACAGTATTTATGACTAAATCAAAAATTTCAAAACTGAGTATAGTAACAGAATTTGATGTTTATCCATCTGAAAAAGATCTGTCAAAAAAAGATGCCGAACTTTTGGCAGAGGCTAGAAAAATTTTGAAAAATGCATATGCTCCTTATTCAAATTTCCATGTTGGCGCCGCCATTTTATTGGAAAATGGTAAAATAGTGACAGGAAATAATCAGGAAAATGCGGCTTACCCGAGCGGATTATGTGCCGAAAGAGTGGCTATTTTTTATGCCGGGGCGCATTATCCCAATGTTGGTGTAAATACAATCGCTATTTCTGTGAAATCAAAAAGTGTTGTCATTAATGAACCATTGTCGCCCTGTGGGGGCTGCCGACAAGCAATTGCAGAGTACGAGAACAAATTTGGGAAAAATATCAGAATCATCATGTCAGGTGAGAAAGGAAAAATCTACATCGCGAAAAGCATAGAAAGTTTATTGCCCCTTATGTTTAGTAAAAAATATTTGTAAGGCCTGTAATAAGGTTTTTCTATGTAATGTTGATGAATTTATTGTATTTTAATTATAACATTGAATAACCAAGTTTTCAGAGTTAGTTTGCTTAATGGAAGGTGGTTATTTAACAAATTCTCTTATTTTTGTACCTTATTAAATAGTAATATCTATGGCTAAAACAGCTGAAAAAAAGAGTAAATTCTCAAAAGAACAATACCTGAAATGGTATGAGTCGATGTTATTGATGCGTAAGTTCGAAGAGAAAACCGGTCAGGTTTATGTTCAACAAAAAATTAAAGGATTTTGTCATTTATATATTGGCCAGGAAGCAATTGTTGCCGGAACTGTTAGTGCTACAAAAAAAGAAGACAAACATATTACGGCTTACCGTTGCCATGCACATGGTATAGGATTAGGCATGCACCCAAAATATATTATGGCAGAAATGTATGCAAAGATCACCGGTTGCTGTAAGGGTAAAGGTGGTTCTATGCATATTTTTAGTAAAGAGCATAATTTTGTTGGAGGACATGGTATTGTAGGTGGACAAATTCCATTAGGTGCAGGTATTGCATTTGCAGATAAATACGCAGGAAATGATAACGTGTGTGTTTGTTCAATGGGTGATGGAGCGGTTCGTCAAGGCGCATTACATGAGGCGTTTAATATGGCAATGACCTGGAAATTACCGGTTATTTTTATTGTGGAAAATAACATGTATGCTATGGGAACATCTGTAGAGCGCACCAGTAACGTTCACGAGCTTTGGAAATTAGGGTTAGCTTATGATATGCCTTCAAAACCGGTTGACGGTTTAAATGTGGAAGCGGTTCATGAAGCGATGGAAGAAGCGGTGGCGCGTGCACGAAGAGGAGACGGGCCAACATTTTTAGAAATGAAAACGTATCGTTACAAAGGCCATTCCATGAGTGATGCCCAAACTTACCGAACTAAAGACGAGGTGAAAGAATATCAAACACAGGATCCGATTCAAAAAGTTTTAAATACGTTGATAGAGAACAAATGGATTGATGATGCCGGTATTGAAGCGGCTGAGGCAAGAGTGAAAGCGTTAGTTGACGAATCTGTTCAGTTTGCAGAAGAAAGCCCTTATCCGGAGCCGGATGAATTATATAAAGACGTTTACGCAGAACCAAATTATCCTTACATTCAAGAATAATTTTAAATGTTGAATGTTAAATTATAAATGGAACAGAAACCAAATGTTATAGTCGATAAGACGTTTAATTTTTCAAAAGAAATCATCAAATTATATATTGAATTAAAAAATGAAAAGGTATATGAGTTGGCCAGTCAATTATTTCGATCAGGAACAAGCATTGGAGCTAATGTAGAAGAAGCCCAAGCGGCTCAATCAAAAAAAGATTTTATTGCTAAGATGTGTATCTCGGCTAAAGAAGCAAGAGAAACACGGTATTGGTTGAAGCTAATTGATGAAACACATATATCTAAAATAGAGGTAAAATCTTTTTTAGTTGAAATAAATGAGATTATAAATATTTTAACAAAAATCATTAAAAGTTCAATGGATAAATAATTCAAAATTTATCATTTAAAATTTAACATTACACAAAATGGCTGAAGTAGTAAGAATGCCCAAATTAAGTGATACCATGACGGAAGGAACCGTTGCAAAATGGCATAAAAAAGTTGGGGATAAAGTGAAAAGCGGTGAATTGCTGGCAGAAATTGAAACGGATAAAGCCACAATGGATTTTGAATCTTTCCAGGATGGAGTTTTATTACATATTGGGATTCCTGAAAAGCAAGCTGTTCCTGTTGATGCGATCATTGCTATTTTAGGAAAAGAAGGAGAGGATATTTCTTCTTTATTGAATGGAACTCCAGAGACTAAAAAAGTTGAAGAGACTAAAGAATCCAAAGAGACTGCTCCGGCTCCAACGACCAGCAACATGTCTCAAACAACTGCTCTTCCTGAAGGAGTGGAAATTGTTCGTATGCCAAAGCTAAGCGATACGATGACTGATGGTGTGATTGAAAAATGGCATAAAAAAGTTGGGGATAAAGTGAAGAGCGGCGAGTTGCTAGCTGATATAGCAACTGATAAAGCGACTATGGAGTTTGAATCTTTTCAGGATGGTGTTTTGATACATATTGGTATTGAGGAAGGCAAAAGTATACCTGTCGACGCTATTATTGCTATTTTAGGAAAGGGCGGAGAAGATGTGAATGCGATTTTAGCTTCTGCTAACAATACAGCTAAATCCACTGTAAATGAAGAGAAGAAAGAAGAGAATAATAAAAAAGATAGTGTCGCTTCCAGTGGAGTGGAGAAGTCTACTACTACTAATAATTCTTATACAAGATTAAAAGCATCTCCTTTAGCAAAAGCTTTAGCAAAAGATAAGGGAATTGATATTTCAAAAGTAAACGGTTCCGGAGACAACGGGCGAGTGATTAAATCTGATATTGAAAATTATAAACCGCAACAATCTTCTGGAGGCAATTCTAAAACCGTTAGCTCATTTGTGCCTGGCGCAGAAGGATTTACGGATGAACCTGCTTCTCAAATGAGAAAAGTTATTGCTAAACGTTTATTGGAAAGCACTAATGGCGCCCCTGCATTTTATTTGACCATTGAAGTAGATATGGATAATGCGATGGCATCACGTAATGCTATTAATGCCATTCCGGACACTAAAGTTTCTTTCAATGACTTAGTAATTAAAGCTTGTGCGGCTGCCTTACGCAAACATCCAAAGGTAAATTCAAGTTGGATGGGAGATAAGATCAGAACTTACTCACATGTTCATATAGGTGTGGCAGTTGCAGTGGAAGATGGGTTGCTCGTGCCTGTTATTCGTTTCGCTGATCAAAAATCATTATCTCAAATTAGTGCTGAAGTGAAAGATTTAGGTAAACGCGCCAAAGATAAAAAATTACAACCGGCTGATTGGGAAGGGAACACATTCACTGTTTCTAATTTAGGGATGTTTGGTATTGATGAATTTACATCAATTATAAATACGCCAGAGTCTTGTATCTTATCTGTGGGTGCG
>JANPOX010000690.1:0-4869 GCA_031428235.1 Bacteroidia bacterium
TAATAATTTTAAATTATCTTTTGGGGGCAAAGTTGTTCCGTGCATCAATTATTACTCCTACAGTTACTGGATTTTAAGAAAAGCCGCCAGCATGCTTGGCTTATCAGGCAAGCTCTAATTATAAAGCAATGGCATGGTACACTTCAGATGTGAGCTGGACCCCTCACTGGCAGGTGAATTCCTTGCTTTTGATCTATTTATTATTTTTTTATTATCAGTTGTATATAAAAGATTTTATAGTAAGACTATTTAAAAAGGTGGAAAGCGAATGAAAAACTCTATAAAAGTAGAAAGAGCCAAAAAAAACATGACCCAGGAAGACCTCGCCCAAAAGCTGAATGTTTCTCGTCAGTCTATTAATGCTATTGAAACCGGGAAGTTTGTGCCGTCAACAATTCTAGCTTTAAAAATAGCTCGGTATTTTAAAGTTAGTATGCACGACCTTTTTGAATTGGAAAAAGAAGATTAATCAAAAAATAAATAAAATGAAACCATTGAATAAATTTATGTTTAGCATGTTACTTATGGCAAATTTACAGTCTTCCTTCTCTCAAAGCACTAAACCGGATGTTTACCAGGTAGTTTTAGATAAGATTAAATCTACTTATAATACTAAGGATTATAAGGGTTTTTATGATCTGCTCTCACCTAATTTTAAATCTCAGCAGAGTGAAAGCGATATAAAAACTTTTTTGAAAGATAATGTCTACACATATTATGGAAATATTGAATCAGTTTCTTTCATAAAGGAAGTTGATGGGTTTAATCATTATAAAACAATTCTTGAAAAAGGAAATCTGGAAATGCTATTAGCTTGCAATGAAAAAAATGAAATTGCAGGCTTTACGTTTTTGCCAATGGCAGCAAAACCGATGACCTTGAAAAATAAATTTACATCGGATAATAAAAAACAAACGAAACTTGATCTGAAAATAGATTCAATTGTAACTCAATTTATGTCAAATCCAGTGAATGCAGGCTTATCTATAGGCATCATTCAGGATAATAATATTACTTATTACCATTATGGTGAAAATAATAAAGAATCAAAACAAATGCCTGATAATTTTACTATTTATGAAATTGGATCTATATCAAAAACCTTTACCGGCTTATTATTAGCAAACGCTATTATTGATAAAAAAATAAATTTAGATGAGGATATCAGAAAATATTTACCAAAAGAATGTGCAGAACTTAATTACCATGGTACACCGATCACTATTAAACATTTGGTTACTCATACTTCCCGTATTCCTCGTATTCCTGAAAATATAGAAAGGCAGCCTGGTTATAACGAGTTAAACCCATATAAGAATTACGATAAAAAAATGGTGTATTCCTATTTAAGTACTTTAAAATTGGACACTATTCCAGGTATTATCTACGATTATTCGAACACAGGAGTGGCTTTGTTAGGAATGATCTTAGAAACTGTCTGCCAGCAATCTTACGAAGAGTTACTTGAAAAATACATTACAACACCTTTAAACATGAAGCATACCTTTGTTAATGTACCTTCTCCTGAGTTGATTAATTTTGCTCAGGGCTACAATGGAAAAGGAAAAAAAACACCACACTGGGATTTGGGAGATCAGGTAGGGGCTGGAGGCATTAAGTCAACAATAGCTGATATGTGTTTGTATTTAAATGAAAATATAAATGAGTCATCTATTACTTTAAAATTGGCGCATGACCTACAATTTAAAAGCTCAAATGAATCAGTAGCATTGGCCTGGACTGTTCAAGCAACTAAAAAGGGCAATACATTACTTTGGCATAATGGTGGAACTTACGGTTTTGCTAGTTTTTGTGGATTTATTAAAGATAAAAAGATTGGTGTTGTAGTGTTAAGTAATTCAGGTAACAGTGTTGATCAGATTTCAATTGATATATTGAGGTATCTGCAACAATAGATTAGGATGATTGGTTAAATGAATTAAAAAGGCCATTTGTTTTTAAAACAAATGGCCTTTTTAAAATAACAAATATTATTTTTTAAACCCGAATACCTTTTTCAGAATATCGCTCACACGCGCCATTGGATCTTTTCTGATTTTGGCTTCCTCTTCTAATATCAATATCATTAAACCATTAATAGCTTTTGTGGCTACATAATCATTCAGGTCGGGATTTTGTTTTTTAACACCCGGCAACTTGTTGTATGCTGTAGCTAATGGTGTCCAGTAACTGGTTACTTTTACTTTATTAATAGCTTCCTTTACAACTGGCATAAACTGCGCTTTTAGCGGAGTAAATGTTTTTTCCCTTAAATAATGGGTTGCCGCAGAATCAGATCCGTTTAAAATGGCAAAGCCATCACCAATGCTCATTCCGGTTACAGCATTTACAAATACAGGAGAAGCTTTTTTTGCAGCTTCTTCTGCAGCTCTATTTAAAGATGTTTCAAACTCAGTTACTTTTTTCTGCATTCCCAATTTAATTAGTTTTGCCCTCATATCCTTTGCTTCCGCCGGCCACGGAATAAATAGTTTTGGGTTTTTTAAATAACCATCAACATTTGATGCCATACTGGCTGAGTTGTTTGTTCCAACTGTTAAGGCTTCTTTTAAACCTTGAATTACTTCATCGTTTGTTAATGAAGGTGCAACTGGTGCTCCTCCTCCCATTAAAACTCCCGCCTTATCGATTACTGCTGCGGCGGTGGTATTGGTTTTAACTGCGTCAATGACAGTTGTTGAACTTGAACCCGCAGCATCTTTTGCTGTATTTAATATATTTCCCCAATTTTGGGCTTTAGTGAGTAAACTACCTGAAATAAGTGCTGTTAGTAGAATGGTTTTTAATTTCATGTTCTATAATATTTTAATAAAGACTTATATTTAACTTGCGCTTATTTTAAATTAACGCCTGGTTTACAAATATACTATCAAATATCATATGAATTTAATTGTTGTAAAACACAAATCTTAAATAATCTAAAATAAGTATAAATAATTATATGACTGCAGAGCTTTTAACTATAGGAGACGAAATACTAATTGGGCAAATAACCAATACCAATGCCGTGTGGATGGCTCAAAAACTCAATAGTGTCGGCGTAAGTGTTATTCACATGACTTCTGTATCCGATAAAAAACAGGCTATTTTAAATGCGCTTGATGCTGCCTCTGCACGAGCAGATATTGTTTTAATTACCGGAGGATTAGGACCTACTAAAGATGATATTACAAAAAAAACATTCTGCGATTATTTTGGCGTTGAATTACAAAGGGATGAAAATGTGTTGAGAGATGTTACTTCTTTTTTTTCAAAAAGAAATAAAGAAGTTTCTGAAATTAATAAAAAGCAGGCTGATGTTCCGGTAGGTTGTTTGGTATTAAGAAATGCAAATGGAACGGCTCCGGGTATGTGGATGGAAAAGAAAAATACCATTTTTGTATCGATGCCCGGTGTACCTTATGAAATGCAGGGAATCATGATTGATTCCGTTATTCCGGAAATAAAGAAACGGTTTAAATTGCCCTTTATTTATCACAAAACAATCTTAACCCAGGGGATAGGGGAGAGTGTGCTTTCAGAAATGATTAGCGATTGGGAAGATAATCTGGCAGATAAAGAAATTGGATTAGCGTATCTGCCATCACCTGGTATGGTTCGTTTAAGATTGAGCAGTAAAGGTTTTAATGAGAAAGAATTGAGGGATAAAATTGATGAGGAAGCTGAAAAAATAAAACCACTTATTGGTAACTATATTTATGGCTACGAAGAGTATGGCAAAGATCAACCAAAAATAGAAGAAATCATTGGTGCATTGTTATTGGAGAAAGGTCTTAAACTAGGGCTTGCAGAAAGTTGCACAGGAGGTTATATTTCTCATTTGATTACTAGCGTAGCAGGCAGTTCTGCTTATTATAACGGTTGCATTGTGCCTTACCATAATGAGTTTAAACAGGCATTATTAAAAGTGGATTCCTCTATTTTTGAAAAGAATGGAGCCGTGAGTAAAGAATGTGTTATGACCATGGCACAAGAAACATTAATCACTTTAAAATGTGATGTAGCTATTGCAGTTTCAGGTATTGCCGGTCCGGGTGGTGCTACTGATGAAAAGCCCGTTGGCACTACGTGGATTGCTGTTGCTTATGATGGCAGAGTTATCCCGAAAAAATTTGTGTTTGGAGATAACAGGCAACGGAACATTCAAATGACAGCTGTCACTGCATTGAACATGTTGAGAAAACTAATTTTAAAAATTGAGGACTAATAGAAGTTGTTGATTTAAGTTATTTGTTTCTGGAAGTATCCAACAACAAATATCCAACAACTAAAAACTAATTTTGATGAAACTAGCATACAGAGAATTTGGAACAGGGAAACCATTAATTATTTTACATGGTTTATTCGGACAAAGTGATAATTGGAACACGCTGGCAAAACGTTTTGGAGAAAAAGGTTTTCATGTATTTACAATTGATCAACGTAACCATGGCTTATCTCCTCACAGTGATGTTTGGAATTATGAAGTAATGGCAGAAGATCTGAAAGAATTCATTGAAACGCATCAATTGACGGATCCCATTTTATTGGGTCATAGCATGGGTGGAAAAACGGTAATGTTTTTTGAAAAATTATTTTCGGGAATTGCTTCCAAATTAATTGTGTCTGATATTGCACCGAGGGAATATGAACTACATCACGAGGCAGTTTTAAAAGCCCTGAATGCTGTTGATTTTTCGGAGATCAATACGCGGAAAGAAGCAGAAGCGATATTGGGACAATATATTCCTGATTTTGGCACGAAACAATTTCTGTTAAAAAACATTTATTGGCGCGAAGATGAAACAAAGCAGATGTCCTGGCGTTTCAATCTCAAAACGATTACCAAGGAATATAATAATATTGGCG
>JANPOX010000691.1:0-1712 GCA_031428235.1 Bacteroidia bacterium
CATAAACAATTTAAGCAGGATTTAATAACAGAATTGTGTGCTGTGATTGCATTTTCTGCTTCTCAAAATAATGACAAAATTGGCGTGATATTTTTTAGTGATAAGATCGAAAAATTTATTCCACCTAAAAAAGGAAAGTCCCATATTTTAAGAATTATCCGTGAGCTGATTAATATTGAACCAACGAACAAAGGAACTAATATTGAATTGGCTTTAAAATATTTAACCAATATCATTAAAAAGAAAAGTATTACTTTTTTGATTTCCGATTTCAGAGACTCGCATCCCTATTCTGATGCGATGAAGATTGCCAATCGCAAACACGACCTGGTAGCTTTAAGGATTAATGATATGCACGAAAATACTTTACCGGATGTTGGTCTGGTCAAATTAAAAGATAATGAGAGTGGCAAAATTATGTGGGTGGATACCAGTGATAAAACATTCAGGAAAAAGTTAGAGATCAACCATTTAAAATTTGAAGCACAGTTAAAAGAGATCTTTACAAAAAGTGGCGTGGATTTTACAACGATACATACACACGAAGGATATATTAAACCATTAATGACTTTGTTTAAAAAGAGATAAAAAAGATTAAAGGGATTGAAGATATAGAAGGGACTTAAGAGATTAAAAGGACAAAAGACAAATTAAATTATCAATTCGACTGTCACCCTGAGCGGAGTTGAAGGGCGAGAACACATTTTATGGCATTAAAAAAATACATATTAATTCTTTTTACGGCACTAACCGGCTTTGTGGCTAATGCTCAAACTGAAGTGCATGCCGTATTGGATTCAAATTCTATACGCATTGGCGCGCAAACAAAACTTGACATTTACCTGACTTATGATGCATCCGCTCAGAAGAATCTGGAAATTGTTTGGCCGGAATTTGAAGATACCATAAAAAAAGGAATTGAAATTTTAAACATTACTAAAATTGACACGACCATTCCAAATAAAAACAAACCAAATATTATTCAACAACGAATTCAGCTAACGATTACTTCTTTTGATAGCGGGGCTTATTACATTGCCCCATTTAAATTCATTCTTAATAAAGACACGGCTAATCCATTATTCACTGAACCGTTGCATTTAATAGTCAATACTGTTGTAACGGATACAGCATTAGCAAAAGTAAAAGACATTAAACCTCCTTATGATGAACCATTTGACTGGAGATGGTATTTGCCTTATGCGTACATAGGATTAGCAATTTTAGCAGCAATTATTCTATTGATTATTATTATCAAAAAACTGAACAAGAAAAAACCAGTGGAAGTTGTTGTTGAGATCCCAAAAATTCCGGCACACATTTCTGCTTTGGAAGCCTTGGAAAAAATAAAATCAGAAGCAGTCTGGAAAGAAAATAAAACCAAAGAATATTATTCTTCTATTGCTGATACAATTCGCCTATACATTGAAGAACGCTTTAACATTAATGCCTTAGAGTTGACTTCTGATGAAATCATTAAAATATTTAAATCGCAGGTAGTGGATTCTGAAAGCAAAGGAAAATTATCGCAAATATTAACGCTTTCAGATTTTGTAAAATTCGCCAAGCAAATTCCAATTGAAGCGGAACATACTTTAACCTTAAACAATGCTTTTGATTTTGTAAAAGGTACTATGCGTGAAGAACAGATTCCAACACAACCAAACGTAAATGCAAATACTTAGTTATTTTAAAGACATACAGTTTGCCGA
>JANPOX010000692.1:0-2548 GCA_031428235.1 Bacteroidia bacterium
GTGCCGGTAAAACGTCACTTATACGTATCATAAATCAAATTACCGGTCCTGATAGCGGAGAACTTTATTTTGAAGGTGAAAAACTAACGCAGAAACATATTGAACAAATTGGTTATTTACCTGAAGAGCGTGGCCTGTATAAAAAAATGTCAGTTGGCGAACAGGTGATGTACCTTGCCCAATTGAAAGGATTAAAAAAAGCAGAAGCTAAATTAAGATTACAACAGTGGTTCAAAAAATTTGAAATTGAAAACTGGTGGGATAAAAAAATTGAAGAGCTAAGTAAAGGAATGCAACAAAAAGTACAATTTATTGTAACGGTATTGCATGAGCCAAAGTTATTGATTCTGGATGAACCATTTAGTGGTTTTGACCCCATCAATGCCCAATTAATTAAAAATGAAATACTTGAATTAAGGGATAAAGGAGCGACGATTATTTTTTCTACCCATAACATGGGAAGTGTGGAGGAACTTTGTGATAATATTGCTCTTATTAATAAAGCAGAAAAATTACTGGATGGGTCTGTGAAGGATATTCGTAAAACCTATAAAAGCAATACCTTTAAAGTAACCTTCAAAGGTAATTTAATTGGTTTTACTAATTCATTGTGGGCTGGTGCAGAATTGCTTGAGAAAAAATCAGAAGAAGATGTACATACCGTAACAGTAAAAATGTTGCATCAAACTAAACCCAATGACCTTTTGCAAGCCGTTTTAAATAATGCGGAAATTTTATCATTTAATGAGATTGTTCCTTCCATGAATGATATTTTTATATCCGTAGTGGAAAATAAAACCACAATAAATACTCAGAGCACTTTTACTGAATAAACATATATATCAAGACATTATAAAATGAATAAATTATTTTTAATTATACAACGCGAATATTTTTCAAGAGTAAAGAAAAAATCGTTTTTGATCATGACCATTTTAGGCCCGGTTCTTTTAGCTGGCTTAATGGTTGTTCCTGTTTGGCTTGCTATGCGCGATAAAACCGATCACCAGGTTTTGGTATTGGATCATAGCGGTTTGTTTATGGATAAATTGCCAAACACCAATCAAATTAAATTCACTTATGGTGCCGAATCTATTCAAACAGCAAAAGCAAAATTAAAAGATGGCCCCTTTGATATGATCATAGAGATCAAAGGTGATGCGTTGAATGATACGAAAACAACCCCTGTTCTTTATTATAAGAAACAACCAGGGATCAGTGTAGAACAATACATCACCAATACGATGGAGAATGTATTATTTGATTACCGTTTGCAGGGTGATAGCATTGATCTGACAAAGATCGATAAAGCGCGCCGGCCTGTGGAATTACTGACCCTAAAGGTCACAGATGAAGGCAAAGATGAAAAAACAAATACAGAGATTAATATGGCTATTGGTTTTGCCTGTGCTATTGCCATTTATTTTATGATTTTCTTATACGGGTCACAGGTAATGCGCGGCGTGATTGAAGAAAAAACAAATCGAATTGTAGAGGTAATTGTGTCTTCTGTAAAACCCTTTCAATTAATGTTAGGCAAAATAATCGGGGTGGCTTTTGTTGGATTGACCCAGTTTGTTTTATGGATCGTGTTAACACTTCTTATTCAAACAACAGTCACAACGTTTCTTTTTAAAGATCAGATCGCGGATACAGCGAAACATAATTCGCAGATGGAAAAGGTGATGAAGAATGATCTTTCTGCTGGCATTGATAAAATGGATAAAGTAGAATCGCCAAATGAAGTGATAGAATTGTTTAACAATGTCAATAATATTAATATTTCAAAAGTATTAATGTGTTTTGCCTTTTATTTTTTATTCGGATACTTATTGTATGCGGCCTTGTTTGCAGCCATTGGTTCGGCGGTTGATAGCGAAGCCGATACGCAGCAGTTCATATTACCTGTTACGATTCCGCTCATTGCCAGCTTTATTATTGCGCAAAGCATTGTCACTGATCCGGATAGTTCTATGGCACAGTTCTTTTCTATTTTCCCTTTAACTTCACCGATTGTGATGATGGTACGTTTGCCATTTGATGTTCCTGTATGGGAGCTGGCCTTATCTATGTTTTGCCTGGTCGTAGGATTTTTATTCTTTACATGGGTGGCCGGAAAAATATACCGCACCGGTATTTTAATGTATGGCAAAAAACCAAGTTGGAAAGAATTAGGGAAATGGTTGTTTTATAAAGGATAATATTTTAAAATGGAATTTTTGAATAGCTGTTTGTAATCTTATAATTTGAAATTCAACATGCGTTAGGGATGCAAACGAAAAGCCCCCCTCTGCTAACCAGTGGAGGGACTTGAAGTGACAGCCCGCCTTCCGCCAGCTGGCGTAGCGGGAACGCCCATATATTGGTCAACCTATTAAATGGCATTCTTAAATTCGATAAATTGGGAAATTTACCCAACCAAAACCATTGCTATTTGTTCAAATTTCCTATATTCGTAGTGATATATTATGCAAAAAGAGGTATTACTTGAAGTTAAAAATTTAACTACTGAATTTAAATCAGACGGTGAGTTTATTAAAGCAGTAAA
>JANPOX010000693.1:0-3676 GCA_031428235.1 Bacteroidia bacterium
CGGCTGAATCTGATGAAACAAAGAAAGCGGTTAAGAAAATGAAAGATAACCAGCAGCAAACCACTTTAGGTGATATCTCTGCCTTATCTGATTTGAAAGATAAAATGGACGGTAAGAAATAATTCCGTGTAAATAGTACTGTCACACTGAGCTTGTCACTTCGAGCTGTCACATTGAGCGGAGTCGAAATGCGAGAAGCGAAGTGCTACAGTACTTAAAAATAATCATCTGGTACGAGTTACCTAATGAGAAAAACTAAAAATCCGCCATGGTTTTTAGTTTTTGAGAGCCAAAAGCCCTTTCAGGAGACTGAAGGGGCTTTTGGTTTTTAAGAGTTTAGACTATTAAAAAAAACGATTATATTTATAAGTACAAACCAATCACTAAAGAAAAGCTATAAGCATATTCTGGATAGCCTCTAAAAAGTGATAAACATTAAGAAATGAAGAAATTGAAGTTTACAAAAGACGAAGGTTCGGATTTCTATAAAGAGCTCAATGAGAAAATAGATCAGTACTTTGTTGAAAAAGCCATTAGTAGAACAGGCAACAGGATAATGTTTTTTAAAATTATTCTTTATTTCAGTCTTGATATCCTGTTTTATGCACTGATGATTACTAGTACAACTTCAATTGGTTTTTACACATTTTATTTATTAATGGGATTATCTGTTCTTTTGACAGCTTTCAATATTTCTCATGATGCTGCCCATGGAGTTGCGGTAAAAAGCAAATTCTGGAACCAACTTTTGTTTTCACTTAGCTTCAACCTCCAGGGAAATAACGCTTACGTATGGGGTAAGAATCATAATGAATCTCATCATTTATATACAAATATTGAAGGTAGCGATATAGATGTGCTTAATAATCCTTTATTCCGAATGACCGACAGCCAGGAACTGAAGTGGTTCCACCGTTACCAATTTATTTATGCTCCTTTTCTCTATCTTCTTTACTCAATCAATTGGTTTTTCTTCCGCGAGACCTTAATGCTTGTCAACTATTCAAGTCGAACAATTAAAATAGAGATACCAAGAAACGAAATAATTAAATTAGTCATATTTAAATTCCTCTATATAGGATATATGATCATCCTGCCTGCCTATCTTTTGCCATTTGGTTGGTCAAGTGTTTTGTTGGCTTTCCTATTGAATCATTTTCTGGTTTCTTTATTATTTGTAGGCGTATTAGGCGTTTCTCATTTATCTGACTTTGTGGAACATCCTGTGCCTAATCAGGACAACAAACTGAATATGAGTTGGCCTAAATTGCAAATGTGTACTTCGGTTGACTACAATGCAGATAGTGCGTTTTTCAATTGGACATTAGGTGGTTTCAATGCTCATGCATTGCATCATTTGTTACCTAACATTTGCCACGTGCATTATTTGGAAATCCTACCGATATTCCGCGAACTGGCTAAAAAATATGGTTTGACTTATATGGAAATGCCTTATGGGAAATCCTTAGCGTCACATTTTCGTTTTTTGAAAGGAATGGGGACACAACCAACATTTAATCCGGTTCCTTTTGAGAGATAAACATATTCATATTGCCGAGGACAGCGAATTGCTAAAATCTATTTACCTACAAGTAGATGAAAACCTTGTTGTTGATGATCGAAGCTTTACTTTAAAAATATGGACTAAATTTATTTTCTATTTTACAGTTTTCTTGCTCAGTTATACGCTTTTGTATGTCGTTGAAAATCCATTCTATTTTGTTCTTTGTTTTATATTGTACGGCTACGTATCATTATTATTTGCTTTTAATTTTTCGCACGACTTTTCTCATAACACAATTTTCAAAAGCAAAAAACTAAATAATTTATTTTTCATTTTCATCTACACAATAGTTGGTGCGCACGCTGAAGCCTGGAAACAACGACATATCAATTCCCATCATTACGCACCAAATGTAGGAGACTATGATTCTGATTTAAATATTACTAAACTAATTAGAGTTATTCCACATAGCCAACATTTTTGGTACCATAAGTATCAGCATATTTATGCTCCATTTGCTTATACTACTTATTCACTATTTTGGGTCTTTATAAAAGATTTCATCATTTTGTTTTCGAAAGACCAATATACCGCAAGAAAGGGCATAAAGTATCATCTATCCTTTTGGACACAGAAAGCATTTTATATTACATTTATTTTTGTGCTACCATTGTTTTTTTCAGGCCAGCTTTGGTATTTAGTTTTGACAGGGTTTTTACTTATGCATTTTGCTCAGTCTTTGTTTTTACTATTCACTTTCTTTATGACACACCATGTTGAAAAAACAGAGTATCCTACCACAGATGAGAACGGTCATATAAACACATCCTGGCTTATGAATCAAATTAAAAGTTCCAATGATATGCATCCATTTAGCGAGACAGCTAATTTTATTCTTGGTGGTTTCAATAATCATATTGCCCATCATTTATTCCCACATTTTCATCATATTCATTATCCTAAATTAAATAGAATTTTATATGATATTTTATTGGCTAATAAAATAAAACCAAACCAAACAACGTATTGGGGCGGTCTGATTTCGCACCTGAAACTTTTAAAACGAATGAGTTATGCCGACAATAAAGTTTTCTAACGGCAATTTTGCTTTGACAAAAAGTCAATGCGGATTTAACATCCATAAACTTTAAAATGAACCTCTAAAATAAAATTCTAAAATCAACCACATGAAAAAATCAGCGTTAGCAATTCTGATTGTTGCGATATCCTTCCTTTCCGGCTTTGCAGTTAAAACCATCCTAACAAAAGAAAACGAAAATAAGGAACGAAAAAAAGCAATCGGTATTGGTGGTATATTTTTTAAATGTAAAGATCCTGGCAAGTTAAAAGAGTGGTATAGTAAACACCTGGGCTTAAATACAAATGAGTATGGGTCAGTTTTTGAATGGCGACAAGGTGCAGACACCACCAAAAAAGGATTTACGCAATGGAGTCCGGTTAAAGAGACAACCAATTACTTTCTGCCTTCTACAAAAGATTTTATGATCAACTACAGAGTGGAGCAGATGGATGTTTTGGTGGCCGAACTAAAAAAGAATGGTGTTACAGTGGTGGATTCTATTGAAACGTATGACTACGGGAAGTTTGTCCATATTCTTAATCTCGAAGGGAACAAGCTGGAATTATGGGAGCCGAACGACATCGTTTATGAAAAAATGGGTAAAGATATGGGAAGTAAAACCACTAAATAATTTTTTTGACATACCTGAAATTGAGTTATTAATTCTTTCATACTATTGGCGACATTTGGAATTCCTGTCAGGATTATGAAAGTAAACTCTTCTTTTATTATTAAGAAAAGCTTGTTAAATAAGTCACTGCCATCAATGATAACTTTTGGTTTAAAACGCGAAGTTAACCACCGAAAAAGAATCGCTCAAGAATATCATTACTTATTTGGATGGGGATATACTCTAGATAAATCATCCGATATTATTTCGTAAAACCTTATGCTTAATACTGTAAGGTAGATCTAAATACTAATAAAATCAAGACTTTTGAAACTTTGTAATTTTATGTACGAAGCCATTTAAAAACAAAATTACATCCTTTTTTAATGCTATGATGTTTCTGAAACAAGCAAAAATAACTTCTATCTATAGTAAATTTCTCTTAAACGAAATAGTTTAAATTCTGCCCAAAGCATAATTA
>JANPOX010000694.1:0-6369 GCA_031428235.1 Bacteroidia bacterium
TCATGATGTCTTATTGGTTTTGGATGCTAGTACCGGTCAAAATGCGATAGAGCAATGCAGGCAGTTTACAGCAGCCACAGATGTTACTTCTTTAGCTTTAACAAAATTGGATGGTACTGCCAAAGGTGGTGTTGTTATTGGTATCTCTGATGAATTTAAAATTCCCGTAAAATATATTGGAGTGGGTGAAAAAATGGAAGACCTGCAGGTATTTAATCGTACTGAGTTTGTAGATAGTTTGTTTAGTACAAAGTAACAGGTTTATACAATATTTTATTCTGTAAGTTATTTCAATCCTTTCTTTTTTTTGTATCTTTCAATTGTACAAAATTCCTGTTTATGAATTTATCTCTTAGGTTCAAATTATCCTGTTTATTTTTTCTTTTTATTGTATGCACTAATCAAACGCGTGCGCAAAAAAAATACCCAAGCCTTTTATGGGAAATTACAGGCAATGGATTAACAAAACCGTCTTACCTATATGGCACCATGCACGTTAGTAGTAAGCTGGCCTATCATTTATCGGATTCGTTTTTTGTGGCGCTTTCTAATGTCAATACAGTTGGGCTTGAATCCAATCCTGACCAATGGCTAAAGAATATGAAGTCTCTGGGTTTACTGGAACAACTCAATAATCCAAACACGTATTCAAACGCTAACTTTTATAAAGATGCATTTAATATTTCGTTACCCGACAATCAACGTTATGCTGATATTCTATCCAATGATCCTGATATTATTAATAGTTTATTGTATAGAAATAATAGCAATAAAAATGAGTATGAAGAATCAACTTATATAGATTTATTCATTTATAAAGCAGGTTCTAAACTCAATAAAAACATTGTCAGTCTTGAGGATTTTAAAACTTCTTTGATCATGGCAAGTAAAGGCACGATTCGAAATCCTAATGAAGCGTATGATGAAAGCAAAAATAAAATTGACTTTTATAAAGTTCAGAATGATATTAATGATGCTTACCGCTTGGGGAACCTGGATGCAATTGATAGTTTAACTCAATTAACTTACAGCACTAAGAATACTCAAAAATATTTGATAGAAGACCGCAATGTGATTCTTGCACACAATATTGATTCCGTTAGTAAAACAGGAAGTCTGTTTGCCGGCATTGGTGCCGCTCATTTACCGGGAAAAAATGGTGTGATTGAAATGCTTAGAGAAATGGGGTACAGGGTCAGGCCGATTTCAAACATTGCAACAAAAAAGGGTGTTAAACAAAAAGACAATATTGAATCCATTTTTAAAAAATGGCCTGTATCTAAATATTATTCCAAAGACTCTCTGTTTTCTTTTGAAACTAATGAAGAGCCTGTAAATATTGCTAACATGAAAGGTTATTCTTTTTCATTAGCTACAGATATGGCAAATGGATCTTATTATGTTATAGCCAGGCAGATTACTTATGCCTCTATGAGTAATTATACAGCCGATAAATTACTTTTAAAAATTGACAGCCTTTTATATGAAAGTATTCCCGGACAAATTATTTCAAAAAAGAATATTGTCAGTGCAACCGGACTTAAAGGATTGGATATTGTTAACAGGACAAAGCGTGGTGACTTTCAGCGGTATCAAATTTATTTTACAGAAACGGAAATGATTGTGTTTAAAATGAGTGGTAAAGGCAGTTACATAAATGGCCCTGAAGCGAAACGCTTTTTCTCCTCCATCAGTTTTACTGATAACAAAACAATTAATAACAAAATATTTTCACCACCAACAAAAGGATTTAGTGTATCTGTTCCACCAGGTTACAAGTACAACAGTAATAAAAAAACTGGTGAACAGGGCCTTTCGGAAGAGCTCTATGCATTTGACCCGAAATCAAAAAACACGTATGGCATTATGCATTACATCTACCATGATTTTAATTATTTAGAAGAAGATACTTTTGAATTGAATATACTTTGCAATAATGTTCTGAAAAATTTCAATTATTTATCTAACAGTTCAAGAGAATTGAAGCGTGATCAAAATTTACCCTGTATTAATTTTACTGGCGAAAACAACCATTTGAATAAAAAAATATTTGGAAAAATATTTATTAAAGGGGTTCATTATTATTTAGTTTATGCATTGGTTGATAAAGCAGCAGCAAAGCCTCTTGAATTTTTAAATTCATTTCAATTAATGGATTTCAAACATATTAACGAATTGAAAACTGTGACGGATCATGACCTTGCTTTTACAGTTACAGATGAAATGGTGCCTGAAGACAGGAACCAAGTACAGGATGCCTTAACCGGGTTTTATCAGGCGATACAAAAGGAAAAAGAAAGTAAGCTTATCAGTACTTCTTTTAATTATGATTCCAAATCAAAATCTTATTATTCACCTTCATCGGGAGAGCATGTCAATATTGATTACGAGAAATACAATGATTATGATTACAGAGATCCTGAAACCTACTGGAATGACCTTCAACAAAGAATAAAATTGAATGGTAGTTTTATTGTTTCTAAATCTGTTTTAAGCAAAACCGGAAAAACAGAAACTCTTGATATGATTTTGAAGGACACAGCATGCTCTAACATCATTAAACGAAAATACATTTTAAAGGACGGGTTACTATTTTGTTTGTCAGCCGTTTGTGATTCTACAATAGGCACTACAGGCTGGACAAATGAGTTCCTGAAAACATTTAAACACAAAGACACTTCTTTTACTAAACCAATTTTTGAAAACAAAGTTTCATTGTTGTTAAAAGATTTGACTTCATCAGACACAACTTTAAGGTATGCTGCCAAGCAATCGCTTTCGACAATAGTGATTAATAAAAAGTTTTCAAAAACAGTTATTGATTTTATCAAGTCAGCTGAATTTTTTAAATTGGATGAAGAATCAAGAGCAATGCTACTCGTTAACGGTGGTACGCTGGAAGATGAAGGTATTCTCCCTGTATATAAAACCTTATATGATCATTATGAAGACAGTAGTTATATGCAGGTTTGTGTTATTAAAGGATTAGGTTTTCTAAGAACTCAAAACAGTTATAATACAATTTATGATTTGTTGAAGAACAAAACACCTTTAACCGGAAGTGAAGAAAATATTACGGACGTTCTTAGCCCACTTTATGACTCACTTAATTTATGTGCCAATTATTTTCCCGGTTTATTTACATTATCAGCTTTTGAAGAGTATAAAACACCTGTCTTTAAATTATTTGCTGATATGGTGATCAGGGAGATTATTCCAACAAGCAAATACCAGCCTAATCTGACTGTGTTAATTACTGAAGCAGGTAATGAGCTCAAACGATATAATACTACGGCTAATAAAGCGGGTAAAAATTCCAATACTTATGATGCGCAGGCAGATGCAGAAAGACTTGTAGAATATTTAAGTAATATGTCCGATTTCTCTGAATCTGACAAAAAAAACTATCCATCATATAATTCCTTGATAGAAAATTATGCGGTTGTTTTAGCGCCATTTTATCAAAGCAATGCAACAGTTAAAACATATTTTGATAAATTATTTAAAATAAAAGACGAGCAAAAGCTTTTAAATATTTACCTGATCGCTGCTAAAAATAAAATCAGTGTGAGTGATAGTGTTTGGAAATATTTTAGCGGTAACAACAAAACAAAACTTAAAACTTACAATGAACTAAATAAGCTGAATCTCCTGTCAAAATTTGATAAATCGGCACTTAACCAGGAAGGGTTTTGTAAAACAAGTATTGAAAGCAATCTGGAATATGAAGATGCTATGGATAATGAAGAGAATTCTTCTCTGAAGCAAAAATCAAAACCTGATGCGATTAGTTTTCTGAAAAAAGAAGTAGTTAAAAATAACCGGGAGGAAGGCTTTATTTATTTCTTTGAAAGAAAAGACGATAAAACAAGTGCTAAAAGCCTTGCCTATGCTTTCGTTAAAAAACAAAAAGATGATCATCTCACCACACAAATAGACATTATGGACATTAAAAGAGTAATTGATATTGGTCAAACCGCAGAGGAAACAATGAAAAGCATTTGCTCTGAATTTTATTACAAATACAGACAAAGGTATGTTCCCGTTAACAGTTATTCAGCAACCGAAAATTACTAGTAAAATAAAAATTACCCGGCAAAACTTAACCTCTGGCCTTTTTTGCTTTCATCAAATGTTCCCGCATCATATACTAAATGGCCATTGACAAAAGTCTTTACGATACTTGATGAAAATGTATAACCTTCAAATGGACTCCATCCGCATTTATATAATAAAGATTCTTTTGTAACTTCTGTTGGTTTGTTGAGATCTACCAATACTAAATCCGCAAAATAACCTTCGCGGATATATCCTCTTTTTTCAATGTTAAAAAGGTCAGCAACATTATGTGACATTTTTTTGACGATCATTTCAAGAGATATTTTCTTCTGCTTATGAAATTCTAGCATAGCTATAACAGCATGCTGAACTAAAGGGCCACCACTCGGAGCCTGAAGATAGGGCAGTTGCTTTTCTTCTAACGTATGCGGGGCATGATCCGTGGCGATTACATCTATTCTTCCATCTATTACCGCATCAAAGATATGTGAACGATCGTACTCGGTTTTAATAGATGGATTCCATTTTATGAAATTTCCTTTTTTCTTATAGTCATCGTCGTTGAACCATAAGTGATGAATACAGGCCTCAGCAGTAATTCGTTTTTGTTTCAAAGGAATTTTATTAGTAAATAAATCCAGTTCCTTTGCCGTGGAAATATGTAAAATATGCAGACGGGTATTGTGTTTTTTAGCTAAGGCAACTGCAAAAGAAGAAGATCTGAAACATGCGTCTTCATTACGAATAATGGGATGAAAATAGGCGGGAAGATCTTCTCCGTATTCTTCCACAATCCTTTTTTGATTTTCTTTGATCATCGGATCAAACTCGCAATGAGTTGCTATTAAGGTATCGGCTTTGGAAAAAAAAGATTCAAGTGTTTTTTCATTATCTACCAACATGTCACCGGTGCTTGAACCCATAAATAATTTTAAACCGCAAACTTTTTTGTAATCTACCTTTAAGGTTTCCTCTAGGTTCACATTGGTGCCCCCCATAAAAAAAGAGTAATTTGCTAAAGAGCATTCTTTAGCTCTGGCATATTTTTTCTCAAGTTCTATGATGGTAACTGCCTGAGGGATGGTATTGGGCATTTCCATATACGAAGTAATACCACCGGCCACAGCAGCTTTTGCTTCTGTATAAATTTCTCCTTTATGAGTCAAGCCGGGTTCCCGGAAATGTACCTGATCATCTATTGCTCCAGGCATCAACACTAATCCTTCAGCATCAATAATTTGGGCATTAGCATCGGTTATATTCTTATCAATTTGAATAATTAATTCATTTTCAATAAGTACATCAGAAATTACTATCTCATCTTCATTGACGATAGTAGCATTTTTAATTAAGATTTTGCTCATATTACTTTTTAAGGGAATCCAATACAGTTATCTCAACTTTCGCTAAACCGGCCCTCATAAAATTTAAATGTTTGGCTGCCCGAGTAGTTAAGTCAATACTACGTTTTGAATTTTGAGGAAGCCGATCGTTGATCTTCACAATTATAGTTGAATCGTTTTTCAAATTTCTCACCAATACGTAGGTTCCAAATTTAAACTTTTTATGTGCAGCTGTCAAACTATCATTAGAAAATTTTTCCCCAGAACTTGTTTTTCTACCATTGAATTTTTTAGCATAATAACTAGCCACTCCCTTCGCTTTAATAGTCTTTGATTCAGGGGGCTGTGCAAAGATATCAGGAAAAAAAAAGCTAAGTAACGCTATGGTAAGAATAACTCTCATATTCAAAACTACGCCATTTATTGTAATAGTCTGTTACAATACGTCTTAAGAAAATAGCATAGTTAACCTATTTTAACAGGAAATATGAAATAAACGCTCAAAAATTACGCTTTTAATAATCCAACAAAATAGTATATTAGCAAACAGTTTATGGGCAGAAACTTAGTAATTATTCCAACATATAATGAAATTGAAAACATCGAAAAAATGATTCGGTCGGTTTTTGATTTGCCCCGTCCTTTTGAATTATTAATTGTTGATGATGGCTCGCCAGACGGAACTGCTAATAAAGTAAAAGAGCTTCAAAAAGAATTTTTAAGTAATCTTCATCTGGAAGAGCGCAAAGGTAAATTGGGTTTAGGAACAGCGTACATTCATGGCTTTAAATGGGCCCTTGAAAAGGACTATGATTATATATTTGAGATGGATTGTGATTTCAGCCATAATCCAAAAGATCTTGTTAGATTGTTGGAAGCTTGTGAAAATGGTGCTGATGTAGCTGTTGGATCTCGTTACTGCAAAGGCGGACAAATCAGTAACTGGCCTTTTGGACGCATTTTAATG